>NZ_WKFA01000139.1:0-642 GCF_021605325.1 Pseudomonas sp. PA-7-1E | reverse complement strand
GCACGTCTTCCATGAAGTTGCCCTTGGCATCGACAAAGCGGTCATCCACGGCCATCACTTTCAAACCGTTGACCTTGGCCTTGGCAACGATGGCCGGGCCCAGGGACACGTCCGGCGGGCAGATCACGAAGCCTTTGGCGCCGTTGGCGGCCAGGCTGTCGATGGCCGAGAGGGTTTTCTCGCCGTCCGGCACCGCGATCTTGATGAGTTTGAAGCCTTTGTCCTGGGCGGCTTTTTCCGCAAACGCCCACTCCGTCTGGAACCACGGCTCTTCGGCCTGCTTGACCAGAAAACCGATTTTCACTTCTTCAGCGGCCAGCAACAGGCCGCTCAAGCTCATGGCCGAGACCGCCACAGCGGCGCAGCACAGGGAACGCAAACCACGACGACGATTCATAGGGGTGACTCCTTGTTGTTGTTTTTTTCAATGTTCGTTTTGTGTACGGGTACTGTTGTGGCGAGGGAGCTTGCTTGCGCTGGGGTGCGCAGCGCCCCCCCCAAAAAAGCCAGCTCCCGTTGCGCTGTCGCACGGGGGCAAGCTCCCTCCCCCCAACCGCGCGGTTGGTTTTTCCCGCGGGGCGGGGACAGGGGTTTCCCTGCACGCCGCCCCCCCTGGGCCAAAACCGCCCATCCACGGGGGGG
>NZ_WKFA01000138.1:0-672 GCF_021605325.1 Pseudomonas sp. PA-7-1E | reverse complement strand
AGCTTCTGAGTCGCCGCGCTTACTTAAACTACGACGACCATCCTTCTGTCCTGACTTGTTGACGCGCAAATCCATACCAAGAAAGGCGATAAACGCGTCCGAATTCCTGAACTCTCCCCGTTGGAAGGTGGCAATCAAACGCGCGCCAGTCAAAAAACCGATGCCTTCGACTTTCAAGCAACGCTTCAACTGACCCAGTAAACCTGCTTCTTTCAGGCAGTCACTGATCATTTTTTCGATTAACCCTTCCAGTCTCTGCATCGACTTCACCTGTTCGGCAAACGAGGCCTTAAGAAGCGGCTCGTTCGCCCAGCTTTGCGTCAGGCTGACGCGCGCCTGAACCAAGGCTGCGCGCCGACGAAACAGGCTTAGAAGATGGCGATACAGCGGTGATGGAGGTGTCCAGGGACGCAGTTCGTCTGCCTCCTTTCTCAAGTAGCGGACGAGCAACTTGGCATCCAAAGCATCGGTCTTGGCCCGGATCTTCACGCTTTCGCGGTAATGCTTGAGCTCATAACCTCCAACCATGTAAACCACGCAACCAGCTTCATGAGCTAGATCAGCAAACTCCAAGTGGTAGATATTGGTGGCTTCAATTGCGATGGCCACTTTGCAGGACAAGGCCTTCAGCCATTTTTTGATAGCGGCTTTGGTGTTTGGGATTGTTTCTAA
>NZ_WKFA01000137.1:0-743 GCF_021605325.1 Pseudomonas sp. PA-7-1E | reverse complement strand
GCCGTCCTCGACGCTGAGGAGGTTGCCCTGGCGGTCGTAGGCATAGTCGACAACGCTGGCATCGGGTAGGGTTTTTCGGACGAGGCGACCGGCGTGGTCGCGCTCGTAACGGGTGATTAGCTGACTGCCATCGTCGCCGTATTCGGTCTTTTCCAGCAGGTGGCCGTTGAGGTCGTAGGCATACGCGGTGCGTTGGCCGTCGAAGCCGGTTTCCTGGCGGATCAGACCGTTGGGGTGGTAGTCGAGTTGGTAGGTTTCGCCGGCTTCGTTTTCGATCTCGGTGAGCAGCAGCCGGGCGTTGTCGTAGCGGTACTTGACCTGGGTGCCGTCGGCGTTGAGACGGCGGCTGATCAGGTGCAGGCCGTCGGCGTATTCATAGCGGGTGACGTGGCCGAGTTCGTCGCGTTCGGCGATGATTTTGCCGTAGGGGTTGTAGCTGAATTCTCGTGTGGCGCCGCCTGGCAAGACGAGGCGAATCAGCCTGCCGACGCAGTCCCAGTGATAGTGCGTCAGCGCACCATGCTCATCCTCACAGGCAACTTGCCGCCCCAGATCGTCATAGCGATAACGCTTGATCCCACCATTGGGCAATTGCTCCTCAAGCAACTGCCCACGTTCGTTCCACACCAGTCGATGGCAACTGTGATCCGGGTACCAAACTCCAGTCAGTTGCCCGTGCTTGTTGTAGCTGTAGTCAGTAACCTCTCCATCGGGATCGGTCCTACGCGTAACATCGCCTTGCT
>NZ_WKFA01000136.1:0-744 GCF_021605325.1 Pseudomonas sp. PA-7-1E | reverse complement strand
CAGTCAGCTAATCACCCGTTACGAGCGCGACCACGCCGGTCGCCTCGTCCGAAAAACCCTACCCGATGCCAGCGTTGTCGACTATGCCTACGACCGCCAGGGCAACCTCCTCAGCGTCGAGGACGGCCACTGGGCGTTGGCCTACGAATACGACCGCCAAAACCGCCTCACCGCCGAACACCAGGGCTGGGGCACCCTGCGCTACGGCTACGACGCTTGCGGCCAGCTGAAAAACCTGTGCCTGCCGGACAATAACCGCGTCACCTTCACCCACGATAAAGGCGGCCACCTCGCTACCGTCGAACTCAACGGTGAAGTGCTCACCTCACATCTGTTCAAGAGCGGCCGCGAGCATCAGCGCCAGCAAGGCCAACTGCTCAGCCACTACCACTACGACGACCAGAATCGTCTGCACGCCCACGCCGTTACGCAGCAGCAAAACTACCTCTACCAACGCCAATACGACTACGACAAAAGCGGCAACCTCACCCGCCTGCTCGACACTCGCAAAGGCGAACACCTTTACCGCTACGACCCGCTAAACCGCCTGACCCGCGCCGACCACTCCCAGGACGTACAGGAACGCTTCGCCCACAACCCCGCCGGCAACCTGCTGATGCAAGACCGCCCCGGCCCGGACATCGTCGCGGCGAATCGTCTGATGATTCAGGGCGACCGTCATTACGACTACGACGCCTTCGGCAACCTCATCCGCGAACGGCGCGGCAAAAGCCAGCAACTCGT
>NZ_WKFA01000135.1:0-768 GCF_021605325.1 Pseudomonas sp. PA-7-1E | reverse complement strand
CACACAGGCGTTGGTAATACTGGCCCGCAAGCTTGCTCGGGTGGTGTTCGCTCTGCTGAAAGGGCAAAGCGAATATCAGCCAAAAGTTGGTTGAGGGTTGCCCCTCAACCATAGAATCTCCCACAGGTGATCTGTGCCAGGCGCTGATTCTGTGGGCAATGCATGGCCAATGTGGGAACTGGCTTGCCTGCGAAAGCGGTGGTTCAGTTAGAGATTCAGTGACTGACACACCGCTTTCGCGGGCAAGCCCGCTCCCACAGGTGATCTGTGCCAGGTGCTGATTCTGTGGGCAATGCATGGCCAATGTGGGAGCTCGCTTGCCTGCGAAAGCGGTGGTTCAGTTAGAGATTCGGTGACTGACACTCTGCCTTCTCGGGCAAGCCCGCTCCCACAGGTGATCTGTGCCAGGCGCTGATTCTGTGGGCAATGCATGGCCAATGTGGGAGCTGGCTTGCCTGCGATAGCGGTGGTTCAGTTAGAGATTCAGTGACTGACACTCCGCCTTCGCGGGCAAGCCCGCTCCCACAGGGGATTTGTGTCAGGCGCTGATTCTGTGGGCAATACAGGGCCAATGTGGGAGCTGGCTTGCCTGCGAAAGCGGTGGTTCAGTTAGAGATTCAGTGACTGACACACCGCTTTCGCGGGCAAGCCCGCTCCCACAGGTGATCTGTGCCAGGCGCTGATTCTGTGGGCAATGCATGGCCAATGTGGGAGCTGGCTTGCCTGCGATAGCGGTGGTTCAGTTAGAGATTCAGTGACTGACACTCC
>NZ_WKFA01000134.1:0-770 GCF_021605325.1 Pseudomonas sp. PA-7-1E | reverse complement strand
TTGAAGGCCGGCCCCGTCCAACCGGGCTGGCGCGATTCAACCGTGTGGCTCGGCCACGCCGCCGTCACCTCCGCCACCCGCCACTACGCCGCCGAACGCCTGGCCCGGGGTGGCGTCGGCCAGGCGGGGGCTCAGGCAGAGCCGTTCAACGCCTGGATCGACGACTGGAACTTCGCCACCCGCCCCGGCGCCGCCAGCCCCCTGGCTGACATGCAACTCAAGGCCAGTGGCGCGCAATTTGCCTACGACCTGCACCTGACTTCCAGCCGCCCGCTGGTGCTGCAAGGCGACCATGGCTACAGCCGCAAATCCGACCAGGGCCAGGCGTCGTACTACTACAGCCAGCCGTTTTTCACCGCCAGCGGCAGCGTCAACCTCGACGGCCACACCTACCAGGTCAGCGGCCCAGCCTGGCTCGACCGCGAATGGAGCAGCCAACCCCTTGCCGCCAGCCAGACCGGCTGGGACTGGTTCTCCCTGCATCTGGACCGCGGCGCGCAGCTGATGCTGTTTCGCGTGCGGCAGAAAGACAGCGACGGTTACCTCACCGGCACCTGGATCGACGCCCAGGGCCACACCGAGACCTTGCACAACAGCGATATCCAACTCACACCGCTGACCACCACGGCCATCGACGGGCGCAACATTCCCATACGCTGGTCGCTGAAAATTCCCGGCAAACAGCTGGACATCACCACCGAGGCCGTCAACCCGAAGGCGTGGATGGACCTGGGTATTCCGTACTGGGAAGGGCCGGTGCGGTTTGAGGG
>NZ_WKFA01000133.1:0-782 GCF_021605325.1 Pseudomonas sp. PA-7-1E | reverse complement strand
CCGGCCATTGATGGCGATATCGAAGGGGCGCATGGCGGTATCGGCCTGCGGCATACCGAGGTGCCGTTGGTGGTCTACCTGATCAACCCCAAAGATGGCGTCACTCCGGGCAGTGTTGCCTCACTGTTCTGGGGCAACCGTAATATTCCCGTGGCCTCTACGCCGATTCGCGAAGGCGAGCAAAACCTTGACCTGATCCCGCTGACTGTTCCCGCGCACCATATCGTCCCGTTCTTGGTCTACCCGGTATGTGCCATGCTAAGGCGCAGAAGCGGCAATGAGTCATTCACCGAAGAAATCAGGTTACGGGTCAGCCTGACTCGCCCCGGTGGCGAAGACAAAGACAGTCTGCCCGGCCACCAAGGGCTGGCGTATCAGGTCCCACCGGAGGTTTTGCTGCGTGGCGTCAATCAGGAGCAGGCATTGGCGGGTGTCAAGATCATCATTCGCTACTGGCTAAACATGCGCGCTTATGACCTGATCACTCTGGCCTGGGGCTCGCAAGTGGTTCAGCACCGGGTCCAACCCGGCGAAGTGGGCCGTGACATCACCTTGACCATCGACTACGCCACTATCAGCGCCGCGGGCAATAACCCGCTGACGCGCGTGGCTTACCAGGTGCGGGACGCGGGCGGCAATCTGCCGGAGGAGCGGGCGCGCTGGTCGGCGGTGTCGTTGATTGATGTGCACCTCAATGAGGTGCGCCCCGAAGCGCCGTGGCTGCAGTTTCCAGACACCGGTACGAAAATCGACCTCGCGGAGCTGGGCAGTTGGGATGTGGA
>NZ_WKFA01000132.1:0-845 GCF_021605325.1 Pseudomonas sp. PA-7-1E | reverse complement strand
CGGGGTGAGCGCAGTTGCAGCGCTTGCCCGCACAGTTCCAGGCTGCCGGCACTGGCGCGCTCCAACCCACTGAGCAGGCGAAACAGCTCGGTACGCCCCGCGCCCACCAGCCCGAACAGGCCCAGGATCTCGCCCTTGCGCACCTGGAAACTGATTGGTTCACGCAGGCCGGGGCCGAGCAAGCCGTCCACCTTGAGCGCCACTTCGCCCTGCTCACGCGGTCGGTAATCGTAGATATCCTGGATATCGCGACCGACCATGCAGGTCACCAGCTGATCGTGGGTCAACGTGTTCATGTCCTCGAACGTGCGCACGTAGCGACCGTCCTTGAAGACCGTCACCGCATCGCAGATACGGAACACTTCTTCCATACGGTGCGACACGTAGAGCACCACTTTGCCCTCCTCGCGCAGGCGCGTGATGATCGCCATCAAGCGGTCGATTTCCCGCGCCGAGAGGCTACTGGTCGGCTCGTCAAAAGCGATCACATGGGCGCCACGGGACAGCGCCTTGGCGATTTCTACCAGTTGGCGCTGGCCCAGGGACAGGCGCCCGAGTTTCTCGTCGGGGTCGATTTCATCGGCCAGCCCCTTGAGGCAGGCCAGGGCCTGCTTGCGCAGCAGGCGCCGGTTGACCACGCCAAAGCGCGTGGGTAAATGCCCGAGGAACAGGTTCTCGGCCACGCTCATTTCCGGCACCAGGTGCAGCTCCTGGTGAATCACCGCCACACCGCTGGCGATGCTGTCGGCGGCGCATTTGAAGGCCATGGTCTGCGCGCCGATCTGCACCGTACCGCTGGACGGAATGTAGGCGCCGCCGAGGATTTTCAGCAGGGTCGACTTGCC
>NZ_WKFA01000131.1:0-930 GCF_021605325.1 Pseudomonas sp. PA-7-1E | reverse complement strand
CGTGGGTGGTGGTGGCGCCATTCACGGCCACTTGCACTGGCACTTCGGTGCGGGCGCCCCGGCCAAGCCAGTACATGCGGATCCAGTCGCCGCGCAGTGTTTCGCCAAACGGTGCAAACACGGTGGCGTAGGCGCCTACATCATCCGGATTCAGCTGGCCGCTGACCGCCTTGTCGACAATCGGCTTGGGCATCGTACGCTTGATCTGACCCACCACGATCTGCAACCGCAGGGACTCCTGCGGGCGGCCGCCGGGCCGGGTATGGGCGTAAAACACGTCGGTCAGGTGGCCGTCGAAACGCCGCAGTTCGTCGGGGTATACCGTAAACAACAAATCCCCACCGGCCGTGGGCGGAATATCGTCGACTTCGCGGCCGATGCGATGTTCGATGGTGTTATCGGCGCTGCTGACCCGGAAGATGACTTCGATATAACCGTCCTTCGGCCAGCTCCCTTGAAGGGGGAAGCGTACGGTCGCGTCGACATCCGGCTCGATATGGCCACCCTGGTCCTCGTCTATCGTCGGCGCCGGCCACCTGACGACTTGCCCCACGACCTCCAGATAGAGCTTTTCGGAAGGCTGTTGCACCGCGCCATTCTGATACAGGGCATGCACACTCGCGCTGCCTTCGGCAATCGCGCTCACCAGCGCGTTGGGAACCTCAAAGGTATAAAGGCCTGCTCTACTGAGTTCTTCAGTGTGCGTATAAGGGATCGAATTGCCTTCACTGTCCAAACCGGCCCAGATCAGCGTCACGTGGGAATAGGCGCTAGCCTCTTGGGAGAGGACCCAAATGGCCACCTCCACATCCCAACTGCCCAGCTCCGCGAGGTCGATTTTCGTACCGGTGTCTGGAAACTGCAGCCACGGCGCTTCGGGGCGCACCTCATTGAGGTGCACATCAATCAACGACACCGCCGACCAGCGCG
>NZ_WKFA01000130.1:0-966 GCF_021605325.1 Pseudomonas sp. PA-7-1E | reverse complement strand
TCGCCGACCATCGGGTGCACCGTACTCGGGCGACGCCGCCAGCCGACGTGCAGGCCGAACAGGCCCGCATAGACCGCGCCGACGCGCTGGTGCTGGCGTTCCCCATCTACTGGTGGTCAATGCCAGCGTTGCTCAAGGGTTGGGTCGACCGCGTATTCGTCAATGGCTGGGCGATTGATTACGGCCCCGATACACCGGTGCAGAAGAAACTCAGGCATTTGCACGTACATGTGCTGGCCCTGGGGGCGGCTGACGAAAGCGCCTTCGATCGACACGGTTATGCCAAGGCCATGAATACCCAGATCGACTACGGCATCTTTGATTATTGCGGGGCGCGGGTACTCACTTCCGAGTTGTTGTTGGACTCGGAAAGTGGCACGGCCCAGGCGCATTTGCACAAGGCCCGGACCGTGGGGCAGGGGTTGTTTGAGCGTGAGGCCATCGCGGGATAATTCAAGCGTCGCGAAACAGGTCGTGGGCGTCGAGCAAGCGGTAGGCAATCTCTGGGTTTTTCTCCAGGCCACGGCGAATGGAGGCGGGGATCGACTGGCGGGTCTTGCGGCACATGCCCGGCAGTTCGTCGATGACGATCTGGATCCCGCGCATGCTTTTGACCTCGGTATGCCCGGGCGCGATGTGGACGCGGATGCCGAGTTGGTCGTACATCCGCTGTTGCAAGTGTTCGAGGTCTTGCAGGCTCTTGAGGTTTTCCAGGCGCTCCAGCAGGATTTTTTCCTGCTGTCGCGTCAGTTGCAGAATGCGCAGATCAGCGCCGGGAGCTTCCAGCAGTTGTTCACGGTTGCAGACACAGGCGCCGGGTGGGCAGGGTTGGCGAAGGGTCATTGACGCTCCCGGCAAGGTTCAGTTGTAGGAGCGAGCTTGCTCGCGAAAAACTCACAGGCGCCGCATTCATTCAGCAAACACGCGTTTTGGTTAACGTTTTTCGCGAGCAAGCTCGCTCCTACA
>NZ_WKFA01000013.1:0-147118 GCF_021605325.1 Pseudomonas sp. PA-7-1E | reverse complement strand
CGAGGTGCTTGCAGCGGCAAAAAAGGCTGAAATAGACGGCAGGTTTGACCGGGATTTGAGCGGCTACCGTTTTTTGAAAGTGTCGATGGCGAAGTAGCCGGAAAACAGGGGCTACTTCAGACCATCCCTAGTACACCATGCCCCCAGCGTTTCCTTAGCTGCGATTGACGGGCATGCCTGGCGGTAGCTCAATAACAGCCATTTATGGATGAAGGAACGAGGGGAATAAGGCAGATGAAGATATTCACGATTGGATTCACTAAGACCTCCGCGCGGTCCTTCTTCACCAAGTTAAGTGCTTCTGGTGCCAAGCGCCTTGTCGATGTTCGCCTGAATAATGTTTCGCAATTGGCCGGGTTCGCTAAACGCGAGGATCTTCGATATTTTTCCGAGGCGTTGTGTGGGATGGAATATGAACATCTACCAGCACTTGCTCCAACCAAAGACATGTTCGAGGAATATAAAATAAAAGGGGGAGATTGGGATATCTACGCCAGTAAATTTCTGGATTTAATGTCGTCCCGAAAGATTGAGTCAATCGATAAAGAAAAGATTGATAACAGTTGCCTGCTTTGCAGCGAAGACAAGCCCCATCACTGCCATCGGAGGCTAGTGGCCGAGTACCTTGCAGGCAAATGGCCGAATGTTGAGATCGTGCATCTTTAGAGGGGCGACGTAGCTCCACGTTTCCAACGCCTCGTCTGGAGGGCTGAGAGAGACAAAGGCGCGTATCGGCGGGAGCCGGCGCCACACATTGGGCGTACAGAGCAACCTCGCCCGCCACGGCTCGATGTCAGCGCTCAACGAGGCGAGTGGCTCCAGGTGCATTGGCAGACGGGCCGCTGGCTGACGTCGTGGCGATCGGCGGATATGCACTGGGAAGCCCGCCCATGTGTTGGGCTATCATGTTGGCGACGCCTACGCCCAGGTGGGGCGCGGCAGGATCGCCGTCATTTACACCCCAGTTTGGTACTGCTATAGGTCTTCTGGAATAGCCGATACATCAGGACAAATTGAAGTAGCTCAATTAGGAGATATCTAATGTCAACCGGTATGTTTATTCTGCACTCCAACTATACGCCGGCGGGGGACCAGCCAGAGGCGATCGCGCGGCTGCTGTCGGACATAGAAGAAGGTGCGACGCACCAGACGCTGAAAGGTATCACCGGCTCAGGTAAGACCTTCACCATGGCCAATGTGATTCATCGTCTGAAGCGGCCCACGTTGATCTTGGCTCCCAACAAGACGTTGACCGCGCAGCTCTATAGTGAAATGAAGCACTTCTTTCCTGAGAATGCGGTCGAGTACTTCGTTTCGTATTACGACTATTTTCAGCCCGAGATCTATATGCCGGGCACCGATCGTTTCATACCGAAGGACTCGGCCATCAATGACCACCTTGAGCGCCTGCGCCTGTCCACGACCAAATCCTTGATTGAGCGTCGTGACGTGATCGTCGTCGCTTCGGTGTCTTCAATCTACGGCCTGGGTGATCCAGATGCATATCGAGCGCTACAGATCGCTCTGTCCCCTGGGGTCAAACTAAACCAGAGAGAGCTAATTCGTCGCTTGGCTTTGCTGCAATATGATCGCACGGAGCGTACGCTCAAGCGTGCAACGTTCCGCGTCCAAGGTGATGTGATTGACATTTTCCCCGCTGATTCCGAGTACAGGGCGGTTCGGGTGGAACTGTTGGATGACACTGTTGCGTCTGTCCAATGGATGGACCCTGTTACTGGCAAGACGTTGGGAGAGATAGACCATTATTTGGTTTCGCCAAAAACGCTTTTCGCACCGCCCACGAACAAAATAGATTCTGCATCCAAAAAGATACTCGCTGATATGGAAGAGCGGGTTGCCGAGCTGAACAGGAATAATCGCTTGGTCGAGGCAAACAGACTGTACGAGCGGATCACGCATGACGTGGAAATGATGCGCGAGGTCGGCTATTGCTCGGGGATGGAGAATTATTCCTGCTACTTCAGCGACCGAGACGCAGCTTCTCCTCCGATCACGTTGCTGGATTATTTGCCGAAAGACGGGCTGCTGTTCGTCGATGAATCTCATGTCATGGTGCCACAGATATCCGCAATGTACCGGGGGGATCAGGCGCGCAAGGACACGCTGATCGATTACGGGTTCCGTTTGCCTTCATCGAAGAACAACCGGCCATTGAACTTTGACGAGTTCGAGAAGGTCAAGCCTCAGACCATCTTTGTTTCCGCTACTCCGGGCGACTACGAGCTGAGGGTGTCGAAAGGCAGGGTTGTCGAACAGGTTATCAGGCCAACGGGACTGCTTGACCCCAAGGTTGAAGTGCGGAAAGCGGATGGATACATAGATGACCTGCTTGCCGAAATATCGAAGTGCGTGAAGAGAAAGAATCGAGTGCTTGTGACTACGCTGACGAAGGTCAGTGCAGAAGAGCTAACGGATTTCTTGACGGACAACGGGATTCGAGCGCGCTACATGCATTCGGACATAAAAGCGGAGGATCGTGTTGAGATCATCAATGGCCTGCGCGCAGGAGAGTTCGATGTTTTGATTGGGATTAGTCTTTTGCGCGAAGGGCTGGATATTCCAGAGGCATCATTGGTTGCCATTCTCGATGCAGACCGTGCAGGGTTCTTGCGTTCGGCCCATGCGCTCATTCAGATGATCGGTCGAGTCGCTCGGAATGAAAACGGCAAGGCGATCTTGTACGCCGACGCGGTGACGCCGGCGATGAAGCAGGCGATCGATGAGACCAATAGGCGCAGGCAGCTTCAAATTGCCTTTAACGAGGAAAATGGGATTTCTCCAGCCTCGTCTGTGCGAAAACTAGCAGGGGAAGAGACGAATACGGAGGAGCCCACCGTTCATTCCGAGGCTTTCTGCGAGAACTTGTCCGACCTTTGCGATCAGATCACTGCCAAGGAACAGCAGCTACTCGAATTTACCGATACCGGTGACGAGCAGCGCGTCGAAGACATTCGTCATCAGTTGGATGGGTTGTACCGGCAATTCATTTACATCTAATCGTTCGCCGGCATTGAGTTGCATGGCCGACCGATCTGCACCTGGGGCAAGCGGGCAGACGGTCGGCTCATCATTCAACCGGAGGGGTGAGCCGCCGAGGCTCAGTGCCCCGCTTTCCAAGGTGTGTGCCCTACAGCGTCTTGCGACGTGTCAGCGCAAAGCTGGCAACGATCCAACGGCGACCAGCATTTCATCAAATACCGCTCGAACCCTTCCCGGAATGGGGCCACGCTGAGGCCGATAGACGTACAACCCCCATGCCGGAGGTTCTTCGTTCTCCAGCACTCGCACGAGCTTCCCGCTGGCAATGTAGGGGGCGGCCATGTAGTCCGCCAGTTGCGCGAACGCGATCCCGGCCAGCGCCGCTCCCATTTCCATGTCGGCATTGTCTGCGACGAGAGTGGGTGCGGTAGGTGTCCACTGGCGTCCCGCCTTGAAGTGCCAAGGCCAGGGACGGCCGGTATTGATATCCAAGGCCACGGTAACTGGCAGGCTGCTTAGCGCATCGATGTTTGCAGGTACGCCCACTTTCTTGATCAGGCGCGGAGCGGCAACGATGGGGAGTCTCATGTCGGCGGCCTTGCGTGCGACGAAGCGGCTATCGCGCATGAATCCGACCCTGATCCCGACGTCAATCCCTTCGTCAACCGTATTGCTGATGCGATCGGACAGGCGCACATCCAGCGTGATGCCGGGATGGCGCGCGGCCACGCGCTCCAGTGCCGGTAGCACCGCTCTGGTGCCCAAGCTGTGCGGTGCGGTGATGCGAACCGTACCGGACAGAGAGGCCTGCTGGTCGGAGCCAGGCGTTCGCCACAGATCCTCGAACCGCTCCAATGCGGGGCGCACTTGGTCTAGCAGCCCTTCGCCGAAGGCGGTGATGCGCACCTGGCGCGTGCTTCGATGAAACAACACCTCGCCGTAGTGTTGCTCCAGTTGCTGGATGGCACGGGTTACACCTTGCGGAGAAGTCCCCAGCCGGACGGCCGCATCGCGAAAACTGCTGCTTTCGGCCGCCACCCGAAAGATGCGCAGTAGTTCCATTTCCTTGTTCATGACGCACGCCTTATGGCCGATTTCGCTGCTCGTTGATTGTTCCAGATTGTGGAATTATAAAATCGCAACAATTCCATATACAAGGGAGGCGCGGTTGCCCAGACTGACAACACCCCGGAATGCTCCGCTCCGAACAACCCAATAAGGAACGCGAATGAACGCTGCGACTCTCATCACTGCCTACTACGACGCCTTCAACCGCGGTGACCGCGAGGCCATGCTGTCAATGTTGACCGATGACGTCGCGCACGACTTGAACCAGGGCGCTCGTGAGGTCGGTCGCGAAGCCTTCCGCGCCTTCCTGCAGCGCATGGACCGCTGCTATGGCGAGCAACTGCGCGGGATCGTGGTGATGGTCAGCGCCGACGGCCTGTGTGCAGGCGCGGAGTACGTGGTGCATGGCGAATACAAGGTCACGGACGACGGGCTGCCGGAAGCCCAGGGCCAGCGCTACGTGCTGCCGGGCGGCGCGTTCTTCGAGATCCGCGATGGCAAGATCGCTCGTGTCACCAACTACTACAACCTCGGCGACTGGATCGCACAGGTTGGAGGGGACGCCTGAAATGACCAGCGACGTGCAGGTGCTGGTTCATCGTGGTCCGGACATTGCCGAATGGTTCGATGCCGTGGCAGGCCTGCGGGCGAGCGTCTTCCGCAGCTTTCCTTACCTGTACGAGGGCGACACCGAATACGAGAAGCACTACCTCGCTATGTACGCCCGTTCGGCAGACAGCCTGCTGGTACTCGCGCTCGCTGATGACGTGGTCGTGGGTGCGTCCACGGGATTGCCGCTCGGCGATGCGGAGCCGGCCTTCCAGGTGCCGTTCGCCGATCGAGGAATCCCGATGGAGGCAGTGTTTTACTGCGGCGAATCAGTCCTGCTCCCGGCCTTCCGGGGCCTTGGCCTGGGCCATCGCTTCTTTGACGAACGCGAAGCGCATGCCCGTTCGTTGGGCGGCATGCAGTGGACATCGTTCGCGTCGGTGGATCGAGCAGACGACGATCCCCGGCGTCCTTCCAACTACCGCAGTAATGATCCCTTCTGGATCCGTCGTGGCTACGTGCGGCAGTCGGACATGAAGGTTACGCTGCCCTGGAAACAGGTGGGTGAGCCGAGCGAAACCGAGCAGACGCTCACGATGTGGCTGCGCTCCCTGGAGAACGCGAAATGAAAGTAGCAGTTGCGAAATACGCAGTGGGTCAGCCCACGGGCTTCGAGGCATTCGCAGCGCGGCAGCGGCGGGTTCTGGAGGAGGCGAGCCGTGCCGGAGCGGAACTGGCCGTGTTGCCAGAATATCTGTCCCTCGAACTGGCTGCGATGTTCGAGCCTGGCATCCGCCAGGATTTCAACGCCTCGCTGGCCGCGCTGCAGGCCTTGCAGCCTGCGTGGCTGGCCCTGTACACCGACCTGGCGCGCGAGCTGCGCATGACCATTCAGGCCGGTACGTTCTTGACCCGGGTTGGACCGGATCGCTATCGCAACCGGGCGTGGTGGTTTGCGCCGGACGGCACGCGTGACTACCAGGACAAATTGCAGTTGACGGGGTTCGAGAAAGACACTGGCGTCATCGAGGGGGGCGACGAACTCAAAGTGTTCGACCTGAATGGCGTGCGTGCCGGCATCGCTGTCTGCTACGACAGTGAGTTTCCATTGCCCGTGCGAGCCCAGCGAGAGGCGGGTGCACGCCTGCTGTTGGTCCCGAGCTGTACGGACACGAGGGCAGGTGCAACCCGGGTTCGTGTGGGCTGCATGGCGCGGGCACTGGAGAACCGGATGTTCGTCGCACAGGCCGTGACGACCGGAGCTGCTGACTGGAGTCCGGCGCTGGACACGAACACTGGCGAGGCCACGATCTATGCACCCATGGATCGTGGATTCCCCGAGGATGGCATTCTCGCGACTACTTGCGGCACGCAGACATGGGCGATCGGTGATCTTGACGTTGAAGCACTCGAACGAAACCAAGAACAGGCCCAGGTTGCGGTCGATCGTGACTGGGACGGACAGATGTTGCCTGCACTGCGGAAAGCTCGACACTCGGGTCATCAGGTCGCCTAGCCGGTCTCATCTTGATAGCTTCAACTCGATGAGTCGGCTTAGATAGGTCATATCTATCTGCGCATAGATTTTTCCAGTTTGACCAGTTTTGAACTTGCCCCGATGCTGTCGATACATGCAAGAAATATTCATTGATTTGAATGTTTTGCGCTTCTTGGGAACAAACCTGTACTAGCCTGTAAGAGTGCTCGAAGAGCACAGAATTTGTGGCAAAGTTCGGCCGCATATACTATGGGGGAGTATTGTATAATGCGGCGATGTACCCAAGTAGAGAGGTGTTCGATGCCACACAGTCCGGAAGAAAAGAAGCAAGCACTGACGCGCATCCGGCGCATCAAAGGTCAGGTAGCGACTCTTGAGCAAGCGCTTGATGCAGGTGCGGAATGCCCTGCAATTCTTCAGCAGCTTGCGGCCGTTCGTGGGGCAGTCAACGGATTGATGGCAACCGTTCTGGAGAGCTATCTGCGGGAAGAATTTCCCAGTAGCGAAATCAGGAGCGATTCGCAGAACAAGTCCATTGACGAGACCATCTCTATCGTCCGCTCCTATCTGCGATAGAGGCACCAGGGTGCCCTCGGTGAGGGCAAATTTAGTTAGCTAGTAAAGGAAGCGACATCATGAAATCACGTGCAGCAGTTGCCTTCGGGCCAGGAAAGCCGCTGGAAATCGTCGAGATCGACGTCGAGCCGCCGCGCAAGGGCGAGGTGCTCATCAAGATCACGAATACCGGCGTTTGCCATACCGACGCCTTCACCCTGTCGGGCGACGACCCCGAAGGTCTCTTCCCGGTCGTGCTGGGTCATGAAGGTGCGGGTATCGTCGTGGAGGTGGGTGAAGGTGTGACCAGCGTGAAGCCTGGCGATCACGTCATTCCGCTCTACACCGCCGAATGCGGCGAGTGCCTGTTCTGCAAGTCCGGCAAGACCAACCTGTGTGTCGCGGTTCGCGCAACCCAGGGCAAGGGGCTGATGCCCGATGGTACGACTCGCTTCTCGTACAACGGTCAGCCGCTTTACCACTACATGGGCTGCTCGACCTTCAGCGAATACACGGTCGTCGCCGAAGTCTCGCTGGCCAAGATCAACCCGGACGCCAACCCCGAGCACGTCTGCCTGCTGGGCTGCGGCGTGACCACCGGCATCGGCGCCGTGCACAACACGGCCAAGGTACAGCCCGGCGACTCGGTGGCCATCTTCGGCCTCGGCGGCATCGGTCTCGCTGCGATTCAAGGTGCACGCCAGGCCAAAGCGGGCCGCATCATCGCCATCGATACCAATCCGGCGAAGTTCGAACTGGCTCGTACCTTCGGCGCGACCGAATGTCTCAACCCGAAGGACTTCGACAAGCCGATTCACGAGGTTCTGATCGAGATGACTGGCTGGGGTGTCGATCACACCTTCGAGTGCATCGGCAACGTTAACGTGATGCGTTCGGCTCTGGAAGCTGCCCACCGCGGCTGGGGCCAGTCGATCGTCATCGGCGTCGCCGGGGCCGGCAAGGAAATCTCGACCCGTCCGTTCCAGTTGGTCACCGGCCGGACCTGGAAGGGGTCGGCTTTCGGCGGGGTCAAGGGGCGCACCCAACTCCCGGGCATGGTGGAAGACGCAATGAAAGGCGAGATCGATCTCGCCCCGTTCGTCACTCACACCATGGGTCTCGACGAGATCAACCACGCCTTCGACCTGATGCATGAAGGCAAGTCGATTCGCACGGTGATCCACTACTGATCACTCACTATCCATTCAACACCAACCACCAAGGAAATTAACCATGTCCAATCCTGTCATTTCCGGCGACGGCATCTTCTCGCACGTCTTCATCGGCGCCGCCGACGTCCAGAAGTCGGCCGCGTTCTATGACGCCGCTCTGGGTGCTCTCGGCATCAAGAACCTCGGTCCTTTCGGCAACGGATGGGTGCTTTTCGGTCGCGAAAAGCCGGCTTTCATCATCGCCCGTCCGGGCAATGGTGAAGCGCCTTCCAGCAACGGCGTGACGGTCGGCTTTGCGGCCGCCACTCCCGCCGAAGTGGATGCCTTCCACGCCGCCGGCCTTGCCGCAGGCGGCACCGACGAGGGCCAGCCTGGCCCGCGTGGCCACCTGCCGGGTGCCTATGCGGCCTACCTGCGTGATCCGGCGGGCAACAAGGTTTGCTCGTACACCTTCGTCTGAAAGCTAGGAAGCTGAGGGCGTTCTGAAAGGGCCAGCACAAGCCTCTACACGGCGAGCCTATTAGACGGACCGTGTAGAGCGGTGCCCGCTCATGAAGATCGGCCCGCAGCCATGTGCGAAACGCATGGCTGCGGGCATTTGCTTTGAAGCGTGTTTTTCAACCAAGAAGAAATGAGGTCGTTATGAAAGAGCCGGCCAACATCAATACGACGACCGTACAACCCACCCCGACCGCCACCGTGTACGGCATGCCGGCCTATACCGATCGTGCTGCCGCCGTGGGTGAAGTGCACGCGCGCCCGCATCTCTTGATTCAGGCCCCCCGCGGCATATTGCAGCTCGCTTTCATGACCGAAGGCGACCAGGCCAGGGATCAGATGGCGATGAGCGAGTTGTCTCATCGCTTCGGCGTTGCCGAACCCGACCATACTACGCCGCTCCACGGCGTGACATGGGATGAAGGAGACCTGCACTGCGAAAAGCACACCGAGTTCTCGACGTATCTCTGGTGCGCTTCGCTGGATTCCGAGACGGGAGAGCCGTGCGGCGAAAATCCGTTCAAGCATGGATTTGTTCCTCCCGGCCCGGTCGTATCCGGCATCCGTTTGAGACTTCTTCCGTGGACGCCGGAAACGGAGAAGGAGGTCGATCGCTTCGATCCTGCCAGCCTGTGCTACTCGCTGGTGGAGAACGGCTCTGCCGCCATCCTGACCGACTTTCGACAGGATGAGGATGGCCTGACGCAGATCCTCGTCCTGGCCCGCGATTTGACCCCGGCGCGGGCGGGTGCGCTGGCTCAACGTCTG
Source organism: Pseudomonas sp. PA-7-1E (assembly GCF_021605325.1). Lineage (NCBI taxonomy): Bacteria > Pseudomonadati > Pseudomonadota > Gammaproteobacteria > Pseudomonadales > Pseudomonadaceae > Pseudomonas > Pseudomonas sp. PA-7-1E. Next base: position 138,010 of record NZ_WKFA01000013.1, on the reverse strand, counting down.
CTGGAGATCGAGACTTACCGCACCTTGGCGTTGCTGTCCCTGCCGTTGACACGATCGATGACGTCGGAACTGCGACGCATGGAGTCGCGCCTTGCGGCGATCACCGACGAGATGTGTACGAGCTTGGTGGAACGGCGCGACAGCGACGTGCTGCTGTCCGAATTGACCGGCCTGGCTGCCGAGCTGGAAGCTGGCGTTGCGGCGAATCTCTATCGCTTCGGCGCCAGCCGTGCCTACTACGAGATCGTCGAGGAAAGGCTGGCAGCGCTTTCGGAAGAGGCCGTATCCGGGTACTGCACCTGGGCGGATTTCCTGCAGCGTCGCATCGCTCCCGCCATGCGGACATGCCAATCCGTAAAGGAGCGCCAGACCAAGCTCTCCGACAAGCTGACCCGGGCCATCGCGTTGCTGCGTTCCTGGATCGACGTCGAGCTTGAACGCCAGAACCGCGATCTGCTTGCGTCGATGAACAACCGGGCCAAGATGCAATTGCGCCTTCAGCAAACCGTCGAAGGCCTGTCGGTCGCGGCAATTTCTTATTACGTCGTGAGTCTTCTCGGCTATTTGCTCAAGGGCATTCCGATGGTTCACGACAGCGTGGCGCCGGTGATGGCGGTTCTGGTGCCTGCGGTGATGCTGACGATCTGGTGGATCGTGCGCAGGATCAGACACGCCCACGGCGACACGGCAGCGGAAGAGAAATCTTCCTGACGAGCTGCCGTCCTGGCGCGCGAGAGCTGCGCCGTTCCTTTGAACATAGGAGAACACCATGGAACGCATCGAACATCACGCCAGCTTTGATGGTTGGCAGGACGTTTATCAGCATGAATCCACGACGCTCGGTTGCACGATGAAAGTCGGCGTCTATCTGCCTCCGCAGGCACAGCACGGCAAGGTGCCGGTGCTGTACTGGCTTTCAGGCCTCACCTGCACCGAGCAGAACTTCATCACCAAGTCCGCCGTCCAGCGCTACGCAGCCGAACATGGCATTGCCGTCGTCGCGCCCGATAGCAGCGCTCGCGGCGAAGGCGTTGCCGACGATCCCGCCTATGACCTCGGACAGGGGGCAGGTTTCTACGTCAACGCCACGCAGGAACCCTGGGCTGCGAATCATCGGATGTATGACTACGTGGTGCAGGAACTACCGGCGCTGATCGAGGCCCACTTTCCCGTGACAGCGGAGCGGAGCATCAGCGGCCATTCCATGGGGGGACACGGTGCTCTGGTCATCGCCCTGCGCAACCCGGGCCGTTATCGAAGCGTCTCGGCCTTCTCGCCCATCGTCGCGCCCACCCAGGTTCCCTGGGGACACAAGGCCTTCGAGGCGTACCTGGGCAGCGACCGGGAGGCGTGGAAGCAGTACGACACCGTGGAGCTGATTCGCACCGTGCAGGAGCGTCTGCCGCTGCTGGTGGATCAGGGTTTGGGCGACGAGTTCCTGGAGAGTCAGCTTCAGCCCGATCTGCTGCGCAAGGCCTGCGACGAGACGGGGCACCCGCTCACGTTGAATCTGCGCCCAGGCTACGACCACAGCTACTACTTCATTGCCAGTTTCATTGGCGAGCATATGGCACACCACGCATCGGCGCTGAAACGCTGAGAGAGAGGAGATCAGGTCATGACAAAGACCTCCAAAAACCGACATCACGTCGTCATTATCGGAGCGGGCTTCGGCGGGATCGAGGTTGCCAACCAGCTTGCTGGTGCCGAGGTCGATGTGACGATCATCGACCGGCGCAATCATCACCTGTTCCAGCCGCTGCTTTACCAGGTCGCAGGGGCATCTCTCTCGACATCCGAGATCGCCTGGCCTATTCGCTATCTATTCCGAAATCGCCCGGAAGTGAACACCTTGATGGCGGAAGTGGAAGGTATCGACCAGGACGCGCGTCAGGTCATTCTCAACAATGGCTCGCGCCAAACCTACGACACGCTCGTACTCGCGACAGGTGCTACCCATGCCTATTTCGGACACGACGAATGGGGGGCTTTCGCGCCGGGGTTGAAGACGCTGGAAGATGCCACGACCATTCGAGGCCGAATCCTCGCGGCTTTCGAGGAGGCCGAGCGCACGAGCGATCCTCAGCAGCGTGCCGCGCTGCAGACGTTCGTCATCATCGGTGGTGGTCCCACCGGGGTTGAATTGGCCGGGACCATCGCCGAGCTTGCACGAGACACGCTGGCGCGTGACTTCCGCTCGATCGACCCGAGCACGTCCCGGGTTGTACTGATCGAGGCGGGCCCGCGTCTGTTGTCCGTCTTTCCAGAGGATCTTTCGGCCTATACGCGCCAGGCACTCGAAAAGCTCGGGGTCGAGGTCGTGCTGGGTACGCCGGTCACCGAATGCTCGGCCGACGGCGTGGTGTATGGCGGCAAGCCTCTTTCGGCCAAGACCATCGTTTGGGCCGCCGGCGTCCAGGCGTCTCCCGCGGCTCGCTGGTTGGGTGCTGCGTCTGATCGTGCGGGTCGAGTGGTCGTTGGTCCCGACCTGACGGTGGCCGGTCGCCCGGAGGTCTTCGCCATCGGCGATACCGCCTCGTGCACCATGGCTGATGGGAAGCCCGTACCGGGCATCGCCCCCGCCGCCAAACAGCAAGGCAAGTACGTCGCCAACCTCATTGGACGGCGTTTGAAAGGCAAGCCCGCTGACGGGCCTTTCAAATACCGGCATCAGGGGAACCTGGCCACCATCGGCCGCAGCCTGGCCGTAATTGACATGGGGCGGGTTAAGCTGCGTGGAGCCTTTGCGTGGTGGATCTGGAAGCTCGCGCATATCTACTTTCTGATCGGTACGCGAAATCGTCTCAGCGTCGCGTTGAGCTGGGTATGGAACCATAGCATCGGCTACCGCGGCTCTCGCATCATCATGCATGCGATTAGCGACAAAGAGCCCACGGCGTTGGATAAATCCGGCTCTCTGGATTGAGGTGCACACCTTATCGGAACGTCAACTATCAGAAATACCAGGGAGAGGAACTTGACCGATCTATTCACGACAAAGCCCAAGCCTCCCTTGGCCGAACTCCTGCGGCCCAAGACGCTGGATGAATTCGTCGGGCAACGGCACTTGCTCGGCCCCGGCAAGCCGCTTCGTCTCGCGTTCGAGGCGGGCAAGTTGCACTCGTTCATCCTCTGGGGGCCGCCAGGCGTGGGCAAGACCACCCTGGGGCGCCTGGCCGCCAGTGCGACCGACAGCCGATTCATCGCCATCTCGGCCGTGCTTGCCGGGGTGAAGGACATCCGGCAAGCCATCGACGAGGCCCAGGCAGAACTGGGCAACCATGGTCGATCGACGGTGCTTTTCGTCGATGAGATCCATCGCTTCAACAAGGCGCAGCAGGATGCCCTACTGCCCCATGTCGAGTCGGGGCTCCTGACCCTGGTGGGGGGAACGACCGAGCATCCGGGGCTGGCGGTCAATTCCGCTCTGCTCTCACGCGCGCAGGTCTATACCCTCGAACCGCTGTCCGGCGACGAACTGAACCAGCTCTACGAACGCGCACTGCCGCATCTCCAGGGCGTCACGTTGGACGCGGACGCGCTGGATCTGCTCAAGGGCTTTGCCGATGGCGATGGCAGGCGCTTCCTCAATCTGCTTGAGCAGGTGACGAATGCTGCGTCGGGCGCGGGCAAGGCCGTGGTCGATGGCGAGTTTGCCAAACTGTCCACCAGCCCATCACTGCGCAGGTTCGACAAGGGCGGCGACGAGTTCTACTGGCAGCTCTCCGCCTTCCACAAGTCGCTGCGGGGCTCCGACCCCGACGCGGCCCTGTACTGGCTGGCCCGCATCCTCGACGGCAGCGGCGACGTCAGCCAGGTGACGCGCCGCATGATCGTGGTGGCCAGCGAAGACATCGGCAATGCCGACCCGCAGGCGCTGCAACTGGCGCTCAATGCCGCGCTGGCTTATGAGAGGCTGGGTTCCCCCGAAGGCGAAATACCGATTGCCCACGCGGCGACCTACCTTGCTGCCGCCCCCAAGTCGAACGCTGCCTATGCCGCCTGGAACAAGGCGAAGGCCTTCGTCAAGAACAGCGGCTCCCTGCCTGTGCCTCTCCATCTTCGCAATGCGCCGACGAAGCTGATGCAGCAGATGGGGTATCACGAAGGCTACCGCTATGCCCATGACGAGCCCAACGGCTATGCCGCTGGGCAAAGCTACTTTCCCGAGGGCGTGGCGCGGCCGGGCTGGTATCAGCCAACGGACAGAGGTGTTGAGCGCAGGCTGGGAGAAAGGCTTACTTGGCTGCGCTCGCTGGATGATGGGACGCTGCCAGAGGCGGACGCCTGACCGGTCGCCTCCGAAACCGGCTCATCGCGACTTCACGAACTACAGGAACAGGATAAGAACATGTCAGCCACTTCTTTCGGTGCATCCTCGGCGAATATCAGCCGGGGACGCGTTGCCCGCTATCTGCGCACGGAGTCTGGTGCTGCGGTGCTGCTGGTGATCGTCACGGTCGTGGCGCTGGCGTGGGCGAACTCGCCGCTATCCGATGCCTATTTCGCGTTGTGGCACCTGGACGTCGGGTTTGACTTCGGGCCGCTGGGCATGCACATGGATCTGCATCACTGGGTCAACGACGGCCTGATGGTGGTCTTCTTCTTCCTGATCGGCCTGGAGGTGCGTCAGGAGTTCGCCCACGGATCGCTCAGGGACCGCAGCCGTGCCCGTCTCGCTCTGATCGCGGGTGTCGCAGGTGTCGTGCTTCCCGCGCTGGTGTATGTCCTGATCGTGGGGCTGGCCGGAAGTGAAGGCCTGCACGGGTGGGGGGCGGTGGTCGGCACCGATACGGCATTCATGCTGGGCACCCTGGCGATCGTCGGCCCGCGGCTATCCGGTCAGTTGCGCGTGTTCCTGCTCACCCTGACCGTGGTCGATGACTTCCTCGCCGTGTCCATCATCGGCATCGTCTATAGCGAGGAGATTCGGATCGTCCCGTTGTTGATCGCCCTCGCCAGTCTCGTTGCGTTGTGGTGGCTAGGGCGCACCCGCCAGTGGCGGGCAATGCCGTATGTGCTGATCGTGATCGTGCTGTGGCTCGCAACCGTGTACTCCGGCATCCATGCCTCTCTCGCCGGGATGGCCGCGGGGCTGCTGATCCCCGCCTACGCGACGCAACGTCACAAGGTCGTCGCGGCAAAACAACTGTTCCGCGACTTCTGGCAGTCTCCGAGTGCCGCATCGGCCCGCGCGGTGGACTGCGGGCTGTCCCGGGGTATCTCGGTGAACGAGCGATTGCACGAGTTCCTGCGGCTGCCGACGGCGCTGCTGATCGTGCCGGTGTTCGCCTTGGCGAACGCCGGAGTGGACGTGCGTGGCGGGCTGCTCGCCGAGGCCTTCGGCTCGCCAGTCACGTGGGGCGTCATCGCAGGGCTCGTGCTCGGCAAGCTCGTGGGCATCGGGCTCATCACGCTCGTCGCCGTCCGTCTCGGCCTGGGCCGGCTGCCCGAGGGCGTCGGGGTGGGGAGCGTGTTCGGTGGTGCGGCACTGTCCGGGATCGGCTTCACCGTGTCGCTGCTGATCATCGGGCTCGCGTTCGGCACGACCTCCGACCTGGGCCGCCAGGCGACGGTCGGCGTGCTCGTGTCGATGGTGTTCGCCACGTTGCTCGGGTGGCTGATCTTCAAGGTCGCCGCCAAGCGGTGGGGTGAGAAGACCGCTGACCTGCCGATGGTGCTTGAGCCACCGGTCGATCCGGAGATCGATCACATCCGCGGGCCGGAGGACGCCCAGCTCACACTCGTCGAGTACGTGGACTTCGAGTGCGCGTACTGTGCGCACGCGACCGGTTCTTGGGACGATCTGCGTGCCCACTTCGGGGACGACCTGCGGTATGTGGTGCGCCATCTGCCGCACCACCCGCACGGGCCGATCGCCGCGCGGGCGTCCGAGGCAGCGGCGAACCAGGGGATGTTCTGGCCGTGGCTGGACTTCGTGTTCACCCGTCAGCATGCGCTGGAGCGCGAGCATCTGATCGGCTACGCCGCCGAGCTTGGGCTCGACGTCGAACGGTTCATCGCGGATCTCGACAGCACCGCGGTGATCGAGCGTGTCGAGCGCGACCTCGCCAGTGCGGTCGCCAGCGGTGCGCACGCCACGCCGACGTTCTTCGTCGAGGGTCGTCGTCTGCGCGGCAGCTACGACGCCCGCACTGTCACCGCGGCGCTCGAAGCCAGTCGCCGCGGCCCACGAACTCAGGAAGTCCCGTCCTGAGCGGGACGAACTACAGGATAAGAACATGCCAAACAATTCTTTCGGTGAATCCTCTTGTACCGCTGCGGCCAGCGGCCTCGTGCAGGTGCGCGGGGCGCGCGAGAACAACCTCAAAGAGGTGGACGTTTCCATCCCGCGTAACGCGCTCGTGGTGTTCTCGGGAGTCTCCGGCTCCGGGAAGTCCTCGCTGGCCTTCGGCACCATCTATGCCGAGGCTCAGCGACGTTACTTCGAGTCGGTGGCCCCCTATGCGCGGCGATTGATCGACCAGGCCGGCGTGCCCGACGTCGATGCGATCGACGGCCTCCCGCCGGCGGTGGCGCTGCAGCAGCAGCGTGGCTCCAGCAACGCGCGTTCCTCCGTGGGCAGTGTGACCACCCTGTCCAGCCTGGTGCGGATGATGTATTCGCGCGCCGGCGCCTACCCAGCCAACCAGCCGATGCTGTACGCCGAGGATTTTTCGCCCAACACGCCGCAGGGAGCGTGCCCGACCTGCCACGGCCTGGGCCATGTGTACGAGGTGACCGAGGCCATCATGGTGCCCGATCCCTCCCTGAGCATCCGCGAGCGGGCGATCGCCTCCTGGCCCCCCGCCTGGCAAGGCCAGAACCTGCGCGACATCCTGGTCAGCATGGGCTACGACGTTGACCGACCGTGGAAGGACCTGCCGAAGAAGGATCGCGACTGGATTCTGTTCACCGAGGAAACACCGACGGTGCCGGTGTACGCCGGCTTCACGCCCGCCGAGACCCGCGCCGCGCTCAAGCGCAAGATGGAGCCGAGCTACATGGGCACCTTCACCGGTGCTCGCCGGTATGTGCTGCACACCTTTGCCAACACCCAGAGCGCGCTGATGAGAAAGCGCGTGTCCCGGTTCATGGAGGGCAAGCCGTGCCCCACCTGCCACGGCAAGCGGCTCAAGCCCGAGGCGTTGTCGGTCACCTTCGCCGGCGTGGACATCGGCGCGTTCATGCAGATGCCGCTGGACCAGTTGGCGGCCTTGCTCGAACCCATTGCCCAGGGTGATTTCCGCGCCCATGCAGCGGGGGCGGCTACGGACAAGGAAGCGACCCGGCGCGACCGTGCCCAACGCGCGGCCTCCGGTCGTGCCGTACACGCGGTATCGCCCGACGTGCGCCGCACCTCCGCGCTGTCGGAAGAAAAGCGCCTCGCCGCGCAGCGCCTGGCCGGTGGCGTGATGGCACGCCTGCGCCAACTGCGCGGGCTGGGCTTGGGCTACCTGACGCTGGACCGGGCCACGCCGACGCTTTCGGCTGGCGAGTTGCAACGCCTGCGGCTGGCTACGCAATTGAGTTCCCTGCTGTTCGGCGTCGTGTACGTGCTCGACGAGCCCTCGGCGGGGCTGCACCCCTCCGACAGCCAGGCCCTGTACGACGCACTCGATCGGCTGCGCGACGCAGGCAACTCGGTGTTCGTGGTGGAGCACGACCTGGAACTGATGCGCCGCGCGCAATGGCTAGTGGATGTCGGGCCGGATGCCGGGGAGCGTGGCGGCCGCGTGCTCTACAGTGGCGAGCCGGATGGCCTGCGCAAGATTGCCGAATCGCGCACCGCCCGTTACCTGTTCGACGAGATCCCCGCGCCGGGGAGCCGGGCACGCGAAGCGATCGGCTGGCTGGAGCTGCAGGGCGTCCACCGCCACAACCTGCATGGCGTGGACGCACGCATTCCGCTGGGCGTGCTGACGGCCGTCACCGGCATCTCCGGCTCGGGCAAGTCCAGCCTCGTCGCGCAGGCCCTGCCGGAGCTGGTGCTGCTGCACCTGGGCCACGAGCCGGAAGACGATGTAGCCGAAAGCGCCACCAGCGAAGGGCCGGCAGTGATCGAAGCGACCGGCGGCCATCTGGCGGGCGACGTGGACGCCGTACAGCGTCTGGTGCAGGTGGACCAGAAACCGATCGGGCGCACGCCGCGGTCGAACCTAGCCACCTACACGGGCCTGTTCGACCATGTGCGCAAGCTGTTCGCTGCCACGCCCGATGCGCGACGCCGCCGCTACGATGCCGGACGGTTCTCGTTCAACGTCGCCAAGGGGCGCTGCGAGACCTGCGAGGGCGAGGGCTTCGTCAGCGTGGAACTGCTGTTCATGCCCAGCGTGTACGCGCCGTGCCCGACGTGCCATGGCGCACGCTACAACGAGGCCACGCTGAAGGTGCAATGGAACGGGCGCAACATCGCCGAGGTGCTGCAGATGACCGTGGACGAAGCCAGCGAATTCTTCGCGGGTGAAGACGCTGTGGCAAGGCCACTGCAACTGCTGCGCGATATCGGACTGGGCTACCTGCGCCTGGGGCAACCGGCCACCGAGCTTTCCGGTGGCGAGGCGCAGCGTATCAAGCTGGCGACCGAGCTTCAGCGCAGCCAGCGCGGCCGAAGCCTGTACGTGCTCGACGAGCCGACTACCGGGCTGCATGCGTCGGACGCCGACCGGCTGCTGGTGCAGTTGCAGCGCCTGGTCGATGCCGGCAATACCGTAGTGATGATCGAACACGATATGCGCGCAGTGGCCCAGGCCGATTGGGTGATCGACGTGGGGCCTGGTGCAGGCGCTGCCGGCGGCAGCATCGTGGTGGCGGGCTCCCCTCAGCAGGTGGCCCGAACGTCTGGCAGCAGAACCGCTCCGTTCCTTGCACAGGAGTTGGCGCGGGCCGAGTAGCTCAGTTCGCCAAATGTTGCCAGTTTTCGCGGGGCATTGATCGTCGCCACACGACGGTGGCGATCAATGCCCGAATCGCGTCATCCTTCCTGAGTCAGAGCAAGATAGGGATTGTTGGGCGGTATTTCGGCGAGTGCCAAGGACCCATCTTCGAGGAGGTAGCCATGCAGTCGGCGGGACTTCCTCGGGCCCGTGACTTCACAGGTCCAAATGTTCAGGCCATTGGGCTGCTTTCGATGTAGCTGCAGCTTCTCGAAGCGCTTCTGCACCCACTGCCAATCCTGTTGACTCTCCTGCTTGGCGAGTGCGGCCACTTCGGGATGCTCCTGCGCATAGCGTTGGAACACACCCGGGCTGACCAGGTAGGCCGTGTCATTCACCGTATGCACGAGTGCCTTCGCGTCGTTGATGATGAGCCGTCGTGAGGCGATTCCCTGCTTCAGCCAAACCATGAACTGTTCCCCGGATGGCTTCGTTGCCGATGACCCAGGCGTAGGCGCGGGTGCAGGTGCAGGCGATGGAATGGACGTCGCGGCTGTTGCTGGCGCGGGGGTGTGGAGGAACTCCTCGGCATCCTGGCCAACGCCGGCCGACTCACCCAAGCCCACCATCGCGAGCAAATCCTCCATGACGTCGGGCACGGGCTGGGCTGCGGGCGGTGAAACGATGGTGGTGCTGTCGCCCTCCCAAATCGGAGGCTCTTGACCTCCCTGCGCTGGGTTCACCGAGACGGTAGGCGCGGGAGCCGACATGCTGGCGTCGTTTTCCGCGGGCGTCGCGTCGATCTCTACCGTGCCCGCGAAAGGTGCTGGTCGCTCGCCAGACTCCCAGATCAGCGCGGGAGCGAGACGCAACAGGGTGAACGAATGGGACCAGCCGGTCGTGCTGGTCACGGTCGCGCGCCAGACCGCCTTGCCGTCCGGTGTGGGCTGCAGCATGCCGTGGTCCTGCAGCACATTGAACACGGCGGTGTTGTTCGCAGGAATGCCATCGATCCCCTGAGACAGGAGGTGTGCGCGCAGTTTGTCCGAAACCGTCTTGCTCACCAGCCACAAACCATCCTCGGTGAGCCAGCCATCGGAGGCTTCCGGCTGGTTCAGCTTCAACTGTTCCTTGAGCAGGTAGCGCAACCCGTCCAGCAGCTTGCGTTGCAGTGCGTGCTTGGGCGCGGCCATGGCGCGCGCCGGATCGCCGCCCAGCTCCTGGGCCACCGACGCCCGGTCTGCTTGCACGACGAGTTCCCCCAGTACACCGGCATGTTCGTACTGACCGGCCAGCACATAGAGCAGCGGTGCCCAGAGAGCCGGATAGTCGCTGAGCCAGTCCAGGACGTGGCGGTCGAGCAGTTGGCGATAGAGCAAGCCTGTTGCGGCGCTGTGCAGGCGGTATTCGCGGTCGTCACGGTAGCGAAATCGGTACGCCTGGTGCAGCGGGCCATGCCACGGATGCCAAGTACTGCCGTCGGCCAGTTCGACGTGTAGATCGACGGCGATCTTGCCAATATCGTGGAGCAGCGCAGCATAGGCAACGGCGGCGGTCCAGGCTTCGGACTGGGCCGCCTGGTCTTCGGGACTGGCACCGATGGGCAGCAGATGGGACTGCCGCAGTTTCAGGCTGTAGGCGACGATCTCCAGGCCGTGGTCGAGCATGCCGCCCGGGTAGGCATGGTGATGCGCCTCGGAGGCCGGGAAGGCCTGGACCAGTTCGGCATAGCGTTCCAGGGGCGTGCGATACAGGGTGGCGAATTGCCTACGCGAGAGCGAGGTACGCTGCCAGATGTGCTCCAGCAGCTTCTGCCGGCGTGGGGTGGCCAGCAGCGATGCGGCCGACTCAGGACGCAGCAGCCCTTTCGGGAGGGCGGTGACGGGTGGTGGCGTCGGTGCGGCAGCGACCGGGGGCCGTTTTCGCTGGAACAGGGAAAGCATGTGGGTGTCCTGATGACGGGCCGACCGGGAGGCCTTTTGGCCTTTTCGAGGTAGGGCCTTTCCCCTTGCACCCCATTCCCTTGCCATTTCGGCCCTTTGGCCTTTAACCGTTTCGGTATAGCGAGGCCTGGGTTGCGGCTCCAGCGTCAATGTGGAACCCGCTCGAATGCATTGGACGGCGACCCGGCGCTGGCCTCTGCCTATGCTGTGGGAACGCTGCTTCCGCCAGGTAGGTTGTTCTCACTCAGGCGACTAAGTTGACAGACGCGACAAAGGCGACTAGAGTGAATCCTGTCCCAAACCTACTCGGGAGATGACCATGCCCACTGCCATTGAATTCATTGCCGACCGTCTGCCGCGCGTCACGGTGGAAGATGTACGCCGCTTCGCGGATACCGTCGAAATCCGGGATGCCACGGCTTTCGCGGCCGAGTTGCAGGCGTTCGTCCACGAGCGTGTGGAAGCGGTGACACTGCCCGCCAACTTGGAGGGGGAGACCGTTGGGCAGGCCCTTGCACGCAAGGCGGCCGCGCTGCGCGCCGACACGCGCTGGGCACCGAATGAAACCGACGTCCAGCGAGGCCGCGCCGTGCTGCTGGAAACCTTCAACCAGCCGCACAACCTGCCGCCCGCGGAGTTCGCCAAGCTGGCGGACAAGTCGCGCCAGCAGATCTACAAGGACATCCTCGCGCGTCGGCTGCTGGCGCTGAACGTGGGGCCGCGCGGTCAGAAGCTGCCCGACTGGCAGCTCGACCCGGTGAAACAGCAGTTGACCCAAACCGTGCTTCAGGAGGTCGAGGGTATCGATCACTGGACGATCTACCGCGCACTGTCCGAACCGCTCGAAGGCTTGGGTGGGCGCTCGCCGGTGGATGCGGTGACGCATGGCACGATCGATGACGTGGCCGAGGCCGTGTTCAACGTGCTGGGCGTCCAGGTGCATTGAAGCGAGATCGCCATGAGCCACGAGCTGCCTTCGTTCCTGATCGATGCCGGTGAACTGCTCCAGCATGTGAGCCGCGTCGTCTATCGGGGCAGCCCGCTGTACTATGGTCGCAGCAGCACGAATCGCTACGATGACCCGGCGGGGGCCTACGGCGTGCTCTACCTGGGGCGCGACCTGCCCACGGCGCTGATGGAGTCGGTGTTTCACAAGCACCAGTGGCTTGAAGACACGAAGCGCTCCATCGCCCTGAAGGAGGTCCACGCCCGGATGGTCCGCGCCGTGGGCGTGCTGGACGACGTGCTCCTGGCCGACCTCACGGCGCCGGGCGTCATGGCGGGCTACTTCGGCCTGAATCTGGAGCAGTTGGCGAGCCGCGACTACACGCACACGCAGCAGGTGTCCGCTCAGGTGCATGCGATGGTCGGCGACGACGGCCAGCCGCTGTTCGACGGGGTGCTCTATCCGTCGCGCAACAACTATCCCGCCGCGAGCATCGCCCTGTTCGAGCGTGCGGGAACGAAGGTCAGCGTTGTCGAGGACATCGACCTGGTTGACCATGTGGACTGGCCGCGTTTCGTTGCCACCTACCGCATCGGCGTGGAGCCCGACCCCGGCCCGGTGGAACCGGATGACGAAGCGTCCTGAAGCAGCAAGAAAACACATTGAAGCCCGAAACGGAATGAAGTGGAGCAAACAGGAATAGGCATTCCTCAGTAGCAGGAGACGACCATGAACACGACGACCCGCACCAGTACCGCAGAACGCCTCGGCCGTACCTTTGGCCGCGGATGGCGCGTCTATGCGCGTGGCGAACGGCGGGTATCGAATTGGTTGGTGGCCAAAGGGGTGCCTTCGGTTGGTGCCACAGTGCTGCTGTGGGTGGTCAAGCTGGCTGTGCTGGGCGCGCTGCTCTACGCCGCCTTCTGGTTCGCACTCGTGTTGCTGGGAGTCGTGGTGGCGGGATGGGCGGCGGCTGCCAATACATCGGAAGAAGACGAGTGGCCGTTCACCGACCTCACCGAACTGCGCAAGACACCCGGCTACGATCCCAATCTGTACAACGATACGTCGCACGAGTTGTACACCGACGACTGATCGGCACCGCGCTACTTCAGCTTACCTCCGGTAAGGGCCCCAGCGCCCTTACCGCCTGCTTGGCCGGCGCTCTTGCTGCCATCTGAAAGCCCCTGGATGACGTGCCCGGCCCGAATCCCAACCCAGGTAAGGCTCGCAAGCCAAAAGCCCGGCAAGACCAGGAACATCGTGCCCATGACGAACATCAGGAGCAGGTCGCCAAAGGCATTGTTCAACCCCACCAGCGGATCGAAGTTAGTGTGTGGCCGGTTCCAGCCGAAGCCCCACCCATAGAGCGCATCGAGGATGGTGCTGTCGATCCAGCGTGCGAGTTGGAACCAGAAATCGGTGAAGAACAGCGCGAATTGCACGACGCTGACGGTGACGACCGTCTTCAGGTCATAGGTTCCGACGACCAGTACGAGCGGGATGCAGATGACCAGTGCCATCTTGAGCAAGGCAAGCACCATGGGCAGCGCCTGGCGCACCACGTCCATGGCGGGAAATGCGGCAAGTGCCCCGACCGCCATTCCTACATCCCCCGTGGCCCGCGTCACGATGTTCGGCAGGGTCTTGTCGATCTGGCCGCCGTAGTCGGTATAGACCGAACCCTGGTTGAGCTTCTGCTGTCGCGGTGACGCGATGGTACGGACCACCGAATCGTCCACCTCGGTACGGCTCAGGAACCCGGCCCAGCCCGCCAAGCGATTCAACAGGCTGGGGTCCACCTGGCCCAGCAGCCGTGCCCGCAGGCCCTTGCTGCCATCGGCCCACCACTGCCTGCAGGTCGGGTAGCCGCCGCCACTGGCCACCTGCGCAAGCCCTGCGTCGCGGGTGTCGTCATAGGGCCATGACTCGCGCGCCGTGCTGGAACGGTAGCTGTCGTAGTAGCCGCCGGTATCCGTGAAAAACCTCGAACCGATCCAGGTCACGTCGTTCATTTGAGCGTCGTCCAGCTCCGGCCGCGCCATGAACAATTTAGCGCGTGCAGGTCCGTAGCAGTCGTGTGTGAAATCGGCCACTTCCTGAGCCAGAACCGGGTCATTGATGCGGGTAGCGTCGATCTCCATGCGCATCTGTCGCAGGTCTGTCCCGCACGGGATTGCCGCCACCGAGGCGCTGGTGACGGCGCGCGAGAGCGCGTGCATGAAGGCCCACCAGACCGGCACCTTGGCACTCTGGTTGTTGATGGTGCTGAAGGACTGGGACCAGCCGGTATCCGTGGGCTGCGGCACGTTGACCTGGCACTGGGCCGAGCGCGAGCTGTCGTACTGAATTGTGTTGAGGTCCACGTCGATGAAGGGGATGCCGGCGAACATCACCACCACGATGGCGACGAACACCCGGTTCTCGATGCGTGCGGCCGAGAGCACGCCCTTGTTGCCTTCGTCGGCACCTTCCGCACGGGCCTTAAGCCATTCCTGCACGATGATCGCCACGAAGGGCAGTGCGAATACCCCGCTGGATACCAGTACCGCCCAGATGCCGTTGTTGACGATCCAGGACACCAAGGTCAGGTAGTACTCCAGGTAGTCGGTTGTGAAAAGCGTCATGGCTCGGACCTCCCCTCAGCCCTGCATCAACAGGCTGGCTTCAAGCGCCACGATGGCAACGACGCCGGCGATCTCGCTGCGTACCAGGCGGCGCCGCGCTTGCGCGTCGTCCTCACGCGCAAGCAGCCGGCGACGCATCCAGACCCAGCCGTAGGCCGTCGCGCCATACAGGCACAGCCGCCAGACCAGGAAGTAGCCCGCTGCTGCCGCCAGCCAACGCTCCCAGCCCGCGACACTTCCGACGAGGTAGATGCCAACGATGTTGGCACCCACGGCGACGGCCGCGAGTACCATCGTCCACAGCAGCGCCTTCGCTGCGCGCCGGTTGAACAGCCAGCGCGGGCGCAGCCAGGCCGCACGCATCAGGCTCATGGCCGGCCTCCCGGATTGCCCTTCTGCAACTGATCGAGGCGGTCAGGCACCGGATCGCCTTCGTAGATGCCACGCGAGCCCGCCGCGCGCGTGCCGTGGCGCTGGATGATCGCCATGGGCGAGTTGTTCGCCAGCTCCCGGCGCAGCTCCAGCTCGGTCTTGAGGTTGCGAATCTCGCGATCGAGCGTGTCGCTCTCGTGGTTCACCGCCTCCACGGCGAGCTGGTTGGCCGCCACGTTGGGCTCCTTCTTGCCGGTCAGCAGCGTGCGTTGCAGCAGTAGCGCCTTCTCCAGCACCGACGCCAGCGCAACCTCGGACGCCAGGCGCTGCGACAGCAGGTGCTGGTCCGGTTCGTCGCGCAGTGCCTCGACCACGCCGCGCGTGATGGGCAGCGACGCGCTGCCGGCCTCCCGCAGGTTTTCGGGCGTCGTGTTCTTCGCCTTGGAGACCAGGTCCTGGAGCGCCTGCAGCTTGGCGTCGTACTCCTCCTGGATCAGGGGCGTCAGCCCGACGCCGGGCACCGTCTCCGTCTTGGTGCAGGCGTCGCAGGTGCGCTGCTCCTTCTCGCCGAGCACCCGTGTTGCCCACTCGATGGCCGCCTGCGGCGTGGTCCAGGTTTGGCACGACAGGCTCGTGCAACTGGCCGGAGCGATTGCCGACGTGTCGGTCACCCCGCGGCCATTGACCAGGTTGTAGCCCGCGCGGGTGACGTCACCGACCACCTTGATCGCGGGCTGACCGGAGCCGCCGGCATTGCTTCCCCCGACCCAGGGCACGCCATCGTTGCCACGGCGCGTCTCGGCCTGCTCGATGGCCGAGACGGCATCCGTGCTCGAAACAGCGTCACGCAGCGCCAACCCCTCTGCCATCTGGCTCCAGCCGAGTTGGCCGCCAGCCGTTTCGGCCATCTTTTCGGCCATGGCGCGGCACGTCAGCTTCGAGCGGTCGAAATCCAGCCGCGCTTGCAGAACGCCGTTGGTGAGCAGGTTGTAGAGGCCTGGATCTGCACGCTGGATGATCAACGCCGGCAGGGACGCCACAGCACTCGTAGCACTCTGGATCACCGAGGACATGATCTGCTGAAAGCCATTGGTGACACCGTTGAGTTGATTCTTCAACGTGGTCTGGATGCTCATGTCGCCGCAGATCAGATTGCTGTTCCAGCCGACACCCACGCCGAGCGAGCGCATGCCGGCTGCGCGGCCCATCGAAACGGCGCTGCCGCCGCCGATGGAGTACATGACGTCATCGCCGATGACGTTGCCGCTGGTCTGGTAGCCCAGTTGGCCCCAGGCCACGCCGCTTGCCAGAACCAACGCGCCGGTAAGCGCCAAACAGATCCTCTTGCCACGAGCCGGTGGGGAGAACTGCATAGAGTCGGAACGCTTCATCGCGGCACCTCAAAGGAAATCAACGCTGCCAAGGAACACCTGTCCACGGCGTTCGCAGCAGGCATACGGCCGCCACAGCGCCCAGGCGTAGTCGCCTTGCTGGGCCTGAGTCAGGAAGCCGGTGCGTGGGAAAACCGTGCAGGACGAGGACAGGACGGGCGTGAGTTCCTGCCACTTGCCAGTCGAGGCATCACCCTCCATCAGCGCGCTGGCGGGCCAGTAGCCATCGCGGGCATTGGCAAGCAGCGGCTGGTACACGTGCAACTGCCCGCGGCGCGTGACGACATCGCCCGCACGCTGGGCCACCACGGCTCCCGATTTGTGGTCGTCGGTCTGGTGCAGGAAGCCGCCGCGGGGATACACGTTGCCCCAAAGGTTCATCGTGGTGCGTGCGCCGACCTCGCGCATGCCGGGAATCAATGCCTCCGGGTAGGCCATCTCGGGCACGTTGTAGCGCCAGGCAAGCGTGTCCAAGGTGCTGAGCAGATACGGCATGAATGCCGTTCCCGCGCCCTCGCAGAAGTAGCCCGAGGACGAAACAAACTGGTTGAACACCTCGACGCCGGGATGGCCGATCACGTCGGCGTTCTTGAATTTCGCGAGATTGTTTTCGTGATCCTCGTTCGTCGTTCCATCGCCGCCCGCTTGGGCGGACGGGTTGGCCGTACTCATCGCCCGGACTTCGACCCACGGGTTCTCGCCCGTGTTGCTGTAGCTGGAGACGACCGCATCGGGGATGTAGTGGCGCACCTTGACAGAGGTGCGCACCGTGCAGCCTCCCCAGGTGCAGTAGAGCCAGTAGCAGATACCCACCACCCGGTACTCCAAGCAATCGGGCGAGGCCACCGAGGCAACGATGGCGGTGGTGTTCAAGGCGTAGCTACCCGTGGCGCTGAGCAGCAGCAAGGAAGCCACGCCAGCCCGCATGCGGCGCATAAGGTCGAATGGCCTCGTCATGGCTGGGTCCTCCGACGCTGCTCGATGCGCGCGACAGCGCGGGCCACATCCGGCTCGCCATAGACCACGTAGCGCTGATCCACCACGACAGCCGGGATGCTGGTGATGCCCAGGCTCCATGCGTCGGTGACGCCCTGGTATGCGGAAGCGATGCGGCGCTGTAGGTCGGCGCCGCCTTGGTTCAGCCGACGCTTGACGGTGGCCGCCGCCTGTTCGGGGGCGGCGGGCAGTTCCGCAGAAAGCTCCGCTTCAATCCGGCGGGCTTCGTCCAGCTCGATCAGCCGCTCGCCGCCCATGGTCTTGACCGGGTGGTGGCTGTCGGTGACGACCAGTACGTCGGCTGCGAAGGTGACGGGGCTGAACACGGCCAGGGACGCCGGCAGCGCCACGACGAGACCAAGGGTTCGCCAGCCCGACGCGAACGTGGAAAAGGATGCCGGCATGTCGCGTGCCCCGAAAGTTGATCAGGGCCATAGTCAAACGCGAACCCGATGCCACCCCAACAAACAATGCGCATCGCGGGCTGCCCGCATACCTGCTTGTCCCGGGCCATAAAAAAACGGAGGCCGAAGCCTCCGCGAGGATCAATGAAGCAATGCGACCGTTACAGCAGGCCTGACTCCGCAAAGGAGAACGGGGAACCTTGGCCTACGATGATGTGATCCAGTACCCGTACATCGATGAGCGCCAGCGCGGCCTGCAGTTGCTGGGTCAGCACACGATCCGCGCTCGACGGCTCGGAGATGCCCGAGGGGTGCTGGTGCGCGAAGATCACCGCGGCGGCGTTCAACTCCAGCACACGCTGTACGACGACACGTGGATAAACAGAAGTCGAGTTGATCGTGCCCCTGAACAATGGCTCGTAGGCCAGCACCTGGTGCATGCTATCCAGGAACACAGCGGCGAATATCTCGTTGGGTTCAGCGACCAGTTTCACGCGCAGATAGTCCCGCACGGCGGCCGGCTGGCTGAGGCATGGTCCAGCTTTGAAGATCCGTTTTTCCAGCAGCACGATGGCCTGCTGGATGATCCAGTCTTCGTGCTGGGCAGCTACGGCGGAAAGCGACTCCACACAGGAGTCATTGATGGCGAAAGACATGGCGAACCTCCAGACGGTGAGATCGGAGGGCGCGCGCCCCCGAGGGCAAGCCCTCCTGGGGATGAGAATGAAAAGATGCATCCATCACCGCGATTGCGGTGACCGTTCGCGGCCAGGATGCAAGGCGAACGAGTCGCGGTCAGCGCAGAGGACTGCGCCGTAGCCTTGAAGACCGGGGCTACCTGGGCATGTCGCCGACGACGTCGGCAGGCATTTCGGATGTGGGTGTGCTGGTCGGACCCTCAGCCGCCAGCATGTCCATGGCTGACAGCAAGGCATCGCCCTCGATCGGCCCCTGCAGCAGGATGGCCTGGCCCGTTTGGCGATCGAGCAGGCGCAGCGACGGCGTGGCGGTTACGCCGCTCTTGGTGGCTTCCGCAGCCTGGGCGCGGATAGCCGCACTGGGCCTTTCGCTTGCCATGCACTGCTCGCTGGCTGGCGTCGATTCGGGGTACCGCAAGCCATCGGGCAAGCCCTGGCCGCCGCTGCGCGTGTGGGCATAGACCCATTCGATCGCCTGCCAGAACGCGACATGCCCACCTGCTTCGGCAGCGCATTCCACTAGGCGTGCCTCGGCTGACGCGGCCGGCTCGTGCTCGGCCAGCGGCTGGTGGTGCCATTGCAGCGCCACGTCGGTGTTGTTGCCGATCCACCGCTTGAGCTGCGGGAAATACTCCCGGCAGAACGGGCACTCCAGGTCGGCATAGAGCGTCAGCGTGAAACGGCCTTTGGGGTTGCCCATTAGCCAGGGCGGCCCGGCCACCGGTGCCATGCTGACCGGCGTGGGCGGCTGCGGCGGGGATTCGCCGGGCGACCTTGACACAAGCCAGATCAGCAGCAGCGCGACCAGCACAGCAGCCAATGCCCAGGGCCAGCGGGGCCGCCCGTTGCGGCGGCGGAACGCCTGGACCTGCATCGGAATGGAAGGACGTTTCTGTTCCATGGCGTTCTCCGTCTTACGACAGTTCCAAGGCCGGCGACTCGATGCCGCGCGCCTGGTCGATCTTCTCGGCCACCTTGAAGGCCGCTTCCAGTTCGGTGCAGCCGTAGTGCTGCATGAGCTGGTAGCGCTCGGCCTTCTCTTCGGGTTCGGTCTGCGCCAACGCCAAGTACAGGCTGGGCGGCACGGCGCGGAACAGCACTTCCATGCTCTTGGAAAGGATGACGCCCTCGGTGAACTTGCCCGCTTCTTTGCGCGCCGAGAGCATCAGCGCTTTCTGCGCGGGCGAGAGTTCGCGGAAGCGTGCAATCTTCTCGACCTCATCGGGCGGCATCGACAGGCAGATCCACCACTCAATCATGTTGAGCATGGGCTCCGCGGCACGCGGCAGATCGTCGATATTTTGTGTAGCCAGCCAGAACCAGGCCCCTAGCTTGCGCCACATTTTTGTAATTTTTACAACGTAGGGCGCAAGCAGCGGGTTCTTCGTGATGATGTGGCCTTCGTCGGTCACATTGATGATCGGACGGCCCAGGTACTGGTCGCGCTCGGCGATGTTGTTCACCGTGCTGATCAGGCTGATGTAGGCGATGGAGAGCTGCGCGTTGTAGCCCTCCCGGGCATAGGTCGCGAGATCCACCAGCGTGATGTCGGCCTCGGGCCACGGCGTGCCATCGCGATCGAACATCTCGCCGTCCGTGCCTTGGCAGAACATGTCCATCGCGTCCGCCATCTCCAGCAGCCGCACGCGCCGCATCTCGGGCAGCGTCGGGTCCTGGCCGCGCGTGCGCAGCGCGTTGCGCACGTCGCGCGTGAGCACCGTGCGTTTCTCGGCCACGCAGTGCTCGGCGGCATCGAGGATGCACTGGCGGATCAGCGAGCGATCGGCCCGCGTCATCCGGGCTTCTTCCTTGTCCTCGCCGCCTGTGATCATCAGCCGTGCCGTGATCTCCAGTTCACCCAGCACGTCGCGCTGCTCGTCCTCCTCCATGACCGAGGAATCGGCTGGCAATTCTTCATCCAGTGCATCGGCATCAAGCGTCTGCACGTTGCTGGGCGTTTCGATCAGCCGGCGAGCGTCGGCGAACGGCGCCAGGCTGATGCCCGAGCCAGGAGCCAGCTTGACCCGGTTCACGGTCAGACCCAGGCGCTTTGCGAAGTCGCTGAACAAGCCAAAGCTGTTGCCGGCTTCCACGATGAACAGCCGCGGCCGGTAGATGGCCGTGACCTGGTTCAAGAGGTTGTTGAGCGTTGCGCTCTTGCCCGAGCCGGTGGGGCCGAACAGGAACAGATGGGCGTTCATCTGCCTGTCCAAGCGGTTCAGTGGATCAAACGTGATCGGCCCGCCGCCGCGGTTGAAGAACGTGTTGCCCGGATGACCCGTACCCTGGCTGCGACCCCACGCCGGCGAGAGATTCGCCACATGCTGGGCGAACATCAGTTGGGTGAACCAGTTCCGTCGATCTTGCGCAGGGTTGTAGCAGCACGGTAGCCAGCGCAGGTAGCTGTTGAGCGGCGCGACTTCATCGTCCTCGCGCACAGGCTGCAACCCCGCGTTGAGCATCACGTTGGCGAGGTCCAGACCGCGCCTGTCAAGTTCGGCTTCATCGCGTCCGCGCAGATAGAAGGCCAGCGTGCCGCGGTAGAGCTTGTGCGCGCTGCCGATGAGCGAGCGTGCCTCCTGCACATCCTTGAGCGTTTGTTCCGATGCCAGTGTTTCGCCGACAGCCTTCTTCGCCAGGTGATTCAGGTGCGATTCGAGGATGTCCTGGGGCGTCGCCACCATGGTCAGACACATCGTGGTGTCTTCGGGCATCTGATCGAAAAGCGTGTTGATAGCGTCCCCCTTGCGGGTTTCGCCGGTCAGGTGCCCCGTACCGGGCGGCATGCGTAGCCGGTCGGTGACCAGTACGCGATGCGGCATACCGTCAAAGTACCAGGTGCCGTGCTCGGCATCGGAGCGAGGCTGACCGAAGAACAGCCGTTGACTGAAGTCCCGACCACTCGCCAGCTCAATCTCACCTTCCTCCACCTCGTCGGGATAGCGGGCCAGCGCATAGAAGCGCTCTCGCTCCTCAGCGCCGGGCCCGAGCATCGTGGGGCGTGGGTTGAACCAACGCAGCAGCCAGTCGTGAACATCGGCCGCGACCATGCGCCGGGCCTGGATGCCGGCGTTCGCCAAGCCGCCGCAGAGGCGATCGCAGACGATGTTCAGCATTTGCTCGGGTGTCTGGCCGCGGCGGTTCGCCTGCCCGGCGGCCCGGCGATAGACCACCATGCGCACGCGCCGCGTCTGGCCGCGCCAGCGCAACCGCGTGACCACCGTATCCTCGAACAGTCCGCCGGGCTTGGCCACCGCGCGCAGGTGGTGGCCAAAGAAGCGGAGGTAGAACTCGGTGAAGGCCGTGCTGCGGGCGCGCGGCTGCACGTAGTCGCGTAGCGTCTGCATGTACTGGTCGAAGCTGGGCTCGTCCTGTGCATAGAGCTGGAGCACCCACGGGTTCTCATCCAGCTCATCGAACGAGTCCTGGAGCGCGTTTTCGAGCGCATCGCGGGCATGAGCGAGCCAGCCCGGTTCCCGACCTTCGGTGCCTAGCGGGACCAGTTCGTAGAAGGCCGCGACCGATTGCCCGTCCTCCAGCAGCATGGACTTCGACGGCGGCAGGAACTCCACCCACGGCAGCAGCTCCGCGAATGACTGCGCAACGTCGTACATCGCCTGCTCGTCCGCCACGGTCGCCGGCCTGCGGCCCTGGACCGTCGCTCCGGGTTCGGCAATGCCGGCCTGGCGCAACGCCTCGACGTGGCGCTGCCAGCCGTCCGGCTGCTCGTCATTGCCACCATCGGATGCAGCCAGCTTCGGCCAGGGGAGTTTCCAGCGCATCAGTAGTCCTCCACGCGCTCGCCCGGCATGGCGTACTGCACACGCTGGTACAGGGGAAAGACCGTCGTGTAGCCCGGAACCGGCACGGGATCGGTGCCCGCCAGGTGCGGGTACACATACATGACAAGATCGGGGTTCGGCAGGCGGTGGAACTGGCGATAGACCTCGTTGCGCGCCGTGCGCGTGTAGCGCATCTGCTCGGTGGGCGCGGCCTCCACGTCGGCCTCGGTCAGCGTCCGGCGCAGGCTCTGGCGTGCATCGAGCAATTGCCTGCGCGCCACCTGGCCGGCGCCACCACCCCCGTCACCGGCGTTCTGCTGCCAGATGTCCATCATCGTGCTGTCGCCGTGGGGGAGCAGCTTTTCCTTGCTGGTGGCACAGCCGCCGAGCACCGCGACGGCGAGGGCCAGCGCCAGGGCCTTATTCAAGTTCGAGAGCATGGCTTTCTCCTGCGCGGTGATCGACCTTGCGGCCTTCGGGATCGAAGTCGATGGCGAGCGGCTTTTCGAGGTGGACGGCGACCTTCGCGCCGGGCTGGACATAGACAGCGGCGAACGCCTGGCCGTACAGCTTGTTCACCCAGTCGGCCATGTCGCGCACGCCACCGGCCAGGATGCGGCCCACGGCTTCATTGCCCGAGATACCGACGCTGCCGATGGAGCCGTCGGCGCCGACGTAGGACATCTGGCCGCTGTCGCTGTCGATCAGCGAGGCGACGCCGGCACCGGCGGCGGTAATCAGGGCTTGCGAGCCAAGGTACTGCTGGGCGTTGCTGCGCCGCTCCCCGCTGACGCAGGGAATGCCGTATGGGTCGCTGATCCAGCCCAGGCCTCCACTTTGAGAGTTCTGCTGCTGGTTGTTTTGCTGGTTGCCGTCGCGGTCTTCGGGGATGGTGCGGATCGTGCCGTCGTGGAAGACGAAGGTGATGCTGCGTACCTGGCCGCGCACGCACGAGAGCGTCCAGTCGCCCGATGCGGTGCCGCTGAACACGGCACCGGCCACGTCGGGAATGTCGATGCCATTGGCGGTCAGGTTGTCCGATCCGACCAACACCTTGAAGGGGTACGGATCGTTGACGGTTCCGTCGATCGGCACGCGGCCGATCAGCGCCGTCATCGCCACCGACCCCATCAGCGTCGAATTGGTCGGTACGGTATAGACCGCCTTGGCGCTCTTCACGCCTGCGGCGCGTGCGCCCGCGTTCGCCACGGTTTCCGCCGTGGTTTCCAACGTGCTCTGCGCGGGGCCGAAGCTCGTCGGGAAGCTCATGCCGCTACCCGTGCCACGACTGCTGTTGCGCCCCTCGGCTTTCCTCGCATCGTCGGGTTCGACCCAGCGCACGCCGCCTTCCATGCCGGCCTCGTCGCCGTCACGCAGCCCCAGACCCACCGGCAGGTCGGCATGGCCGCCGCCACGTCCGCCGATACTGTCCAGGCGCCGTTGCAGGTCGGCCAGCAGCCCTTCGGTCTGCTGACGCGCGCTGGCTGCCTGCTCTTGGTCGCGACGCAGGTTGGTGCGCTCGGAGTCGAGGGCCGAATTGATGCGCTGGTCAATGGAGTTCTCGCGCTGGCGCAGTCGCTGGTTTTCTTCGCGCTGGGATTTGTTGTCCGAGAGCGCGGTCTGAAGCTCGGTGCGCAACTGCTTCACTTGGGCAACGAGCGTCGCCACGGTGTCGCGCGGGGTATCGCCCTCGATGCCCAGCGCCTTCATTTCCGCTGGCGTGAGCTTGGCGCCGGCATCCGCGGTCGGTGGTGCCGAAGTGCTGCCTCCCGAGAACAGCCGGATGGCGACGAACAGCACCAGCACGGCAACCGGGATCATCAGCCACTTCAGGAGTCCATTACTGCGCATGGCGGACCTCCTTGCGGTCGGTGCCATCCTGGGAACCGGCTTCCGGTTGCGGGAGATGCACGGCCGGGTCGAAGCGGTTGACCGCTGGTAGCAGCGATTGCGCAAGGCCACGCCCGCGCGTCACCAGGTACAGAACGGTCGTGTCCTCGGGCGTCCCGCGCGGGCCAAGCGCCTCGTGTTGGAAGGTGGCGGTGAGGAAATCGCCTTGCAGCACGCGCGGGTCCAGGGTGATCCAGCCGCTGCTGCTGTTGGTCAGGCGCACGGCGGTCACCCACTGGTCTTCCAGACGCCATGACGCGAGCGCGACCGCGCGCACGGGCAGCGTCGGCATCAGCGTGCCGAGGTCGAGGTCACGGCGCAGGTTCACCCGCATGACGCTCGGCAGCGGCTCCACGGTGCGTAGCGGCGCGTAGAGGTTCTGTGCGGCAAAGCGCGTCAGGACAACCGACACCGGGGTCTCGCGTCGCGCCGCTCGCGCGCCGGCCTGGTCCTGGGCGCGCGCCGGAGCTTCGTTGTCATCGCCGGGCTGATCGCCATAGCGCGCCGGGGTGCTGTTGCCCTCGACGATGCGCACTGGTTCCAGCTCGGCTTCGCCGTCCTTGGCTGGCTCCGCCGCAATGTCCAGCAGGATCAGCGCGCCCGTGTCGGCGTCCTGCAATTGCAGCCGCGTGGGCTCGATCGGCTCGCTGGCGCGCAGGTACACCGCGCCGCCCGCGCTCTGCACCCGTAGGCGCTCGCCGACGCCCGCAGGTACGCCCACGCGGACGTTGCGGTCGATGAACACGATGCGCTCGTGGCCGACCTTCAGCGGCACCGCCAACGGCATACGTTCCCAGCGCAGGATCTCCACTGCCTGGACAGCAGGAGCGGCGGCCACGGCCAACAGCCCCAGCAGCGTGAGTACAGGATGCTTCATGGGGTTTCTCCTTGGGGCGCTTGCGGAGACAGGCCGCCAGACGCCGGGCGCGTTGGCTCCGGCGTGCTGATGCGCTGGGGCGCGCCCTCATAGCAGTCGAGCGCCAGGCCGAACGGGTTGCGGGCAGGATCGACGTCCACCCGCGTGACCTTCACTGGATAGCGCACCAGAGCGCGCTTGACTTGCTCGGCGCCGTAGTACTCGTCGGCGGTGATGTCCAGCGTCACCACCCAGTCGCGGTCGGAGACCACGCGCACGCGCGCCGTAGGGTCGTCGCCGTAGCCGCGGCCGGGGATTTCATAAATCCCGCGCACGCGCTGGCGCAGCTCGCCCGTGCTGCGGCGGTAGTCGTAGTCCGCGCGAAGGAAGGCCTGGCAGGACGGGGTGAGATACGGCGAGAGCGTGTGGAGGTTGCGCGCGTAGTCCTCTTCGCCATTCGTCGGCCAGCGGTTGAGCGTCTGGAACACGTAGAACGTGAACGCATAGACCGATTCGGGCGGCACTTCCCACCACTTCCTGGTACTGCCGGAGCGCAGGTCAGGCGGAACGTGGATGGTCAGATCGCGCGGAGCGCTCCACCAGCCGCCGCCCATGACCAGGGCGACGATGACCAGGGCGCCAGCCCCCAGGCGAAGCGTCTTGATGTGCGCCTGCAGGTGGGTGATCTCGTTCTTGAAGCGGCTCATCGCGCGCTCCTTCGGGTGGTCCAGAAGCCGGAACGCGAGATCAGCACATGGCCGCCCACCCAACCCGCCATCAGTGGATGACGTGTCGCAATGCGCCATTGCAGTTGCCGATACAGCCAGGTGTCGGGACGCCCGCGTTTGAGGCGGCGAAGAATGCCGCCGCCGATGAACACGCCCAAGGCCACGCCCAGGACGACGAACGTGGGAGCTAGCGCGATCGTGCGGAACACCCACGACAGCGGCGCGCCGACCAGCAGGCCGGCGGCGCCGGACAAGCCGCAGCAGATCCACAGCTCGTCGGCGGTGAGGCCGCGCACGACAACGGGGTGGCGGTTGAGCCGGTGCGGAAGGAACGTCACGGTCCCGTCCGCACGGACGTGCTGCTGCTCAGACATACCGGCCTCGCCTTACAGGATGCCGGTGGCTTCGGTGAGCAGCCAGATGCCGATCACGAGCAGGACGGCGCCGATGGCGACCGTGAGGCCGAACTGGCCCCACGTCTTGCGGCCTGTGTGGATTTCCGCGTAGGTCCCGTAAGCGTGGTAGCACACGCCGATGAACATCGACGCCACCACCAGCAGGGCTACGAGCATGATGATGTCGTAGCCGTAGTTGCGGATCGTTTCCATGATGCCGTTGCCCGTGCCGCGGGTCGGGTTCTCCAATTGCGGCAGACCCTGCGCGAACGACAGCACGGGCAGCGCAGCGGCGCCCAGGGCCACGGCGGCGCGCTGGGCAAGACGGGAATTGAGGATGCGGTTTTGCATGGTCATGCCTTTCAGGTCAGGAGAGGAGGAAGAAAGTCAGGACGAGGTACATCGCGACGAATCGGATGCAGACGCCGAGGAACTGGCGCTGGTTGAGGCGGCTCTCGGACCACCCCACGTAGGCCGTTCGCATGGCCCAGACGCCCCAGACGAGCAGGACCGCGAACACGACGCCGACCAGGACGGTCGCCATCGCTGAAGGTGCGATGCCGCTGTTGGCTTGAAATGCCGAGACCTGGGCGCCGTTCATGGCTTGCCCTCCGCGGTCGTCGGCGGTGATGGCGGGACGACCCGCTCCGTGCGGTAGTCGCCGGCCAATTCGGACGGGTCGCGCGGCTGGGCGCGCGACGGTGTGAGATGGGCCTGGATGCCGGCGCGCACGCGCGCCAGGTCAGCCAGCAGCCTCGGGTAGTCGAAGTGGTAGCGCTCGCCCGGCTGGATGGGGGCATGCGCGGCGCTGTCGGCGACCGTGCGCTCCAGCGCGTCGAGTTGGCGCAGCGCTGCGACCAGCTCCTGACGCTGCGCTGGGGACTCGGCCAAGGCCATCGAGGACTGGCCCAACACAAGGGCCGTCACGAGAAAAGTGGGCACGCCGCGATGCGCGGCGCGCAGCCAGATCGGAGCCAACATCGCGCCATTCCTGTGTGATCAGCAATGGCTAGATCGTGGAGATCAGGGCTGTTTCAGGCCGCAAACAATAGGAACCTGCGGATGACCGGATTGATCGGCTAGAGGTACTTCTTGAAGCTGCCCGCAGTCAGGCTCACGGCCAGTCCCAGCAAGGCGGCGCTCGGCAACAGGATCAGCAATGGATGCACCGAGATCGGCAGTGCCAGGTACGTGATCCACGGCAGCACGGCCAGGGGCATAAGGCTGGCTTTCGCGCGGTGGTAGATGAACCCGGATTCGCGGCCCGCGCCGAACCTGCGCACGTCACGTCGCACCAGACCGTCAATCAGACCGACGAAAGCAGCCGTGAAGATCAGTGGCAGCGTGAGCACCAGGACCAGCAGGCGCACTAGGAAGGTCAGCGTCGTGAAGGCCGCGGCGATCAGGTAGCTCTCGGCCCAGACATAGGCTTGGCTGATGTAGTAGCGGAAGTTGCGCGCCTGCTCGTGGCTGGGCGCGCGGACGCGCTCGGCGGTCTGGCTCATGCGCGCCAGCAGCCCGGAGCGAACAAACACCCATTCGTAGCCTGTATCCACCAACTCGTGCGCCGTGCGCCCCGGCTCCTGCACGACCACGCTGCGCGTGAAGTGGTTGGACAGATGCCCAAGCTCGTACTGCAACATCTGCTGGGAATGGCGCCAGCCCTGGTCCTTCCAGAACAGGTGCATGCCGACGCACTCCACCACGATCGAGAACAGCAGCGAGCCGATCAGCACTCCAAGCAAGCGAAACGGCAAGGTGATGGTGCCGACGATCAGGCCCTGGCGCTGATTCTGCTCCCGCTGCGCGGTCGAGGCGGCGTCCTTCACGGCGCGGCCTCGTCGCCACTGTGGTCGGTGTCGGTGGCCACCGCAGCAGGCTCGGCTGGAGCAGCATCATCCAGCAGGTCATCGGGCAAGGCCGCATCCTGCAAGGCCGGGGAACTGGTGAACTCCCACCACTGCGTAGCCTCGCTGTAGCTCTGGCGCATGTACCCTGCCAGTTGTTGCAGGTCCGTCGGCATCACTTCATCCGGGTCTGGTAGCGGCAGCGGCATGCGAACCTTCCAAAGCTGGCCGCCCTGCAGCAGCGCGAAGCATTGGCCTTTTGGCAGGCCGACTACGTGCGATGGCTCGATCATCGGCACGCTGGACATGCTGATGCGGTCCTGGGTGTTCGACGTGAAATCCGTCGCGCCGCGGATGTCCGAACTGTCGGTTGCCCCGGAGACGATGGTAGTGGTATAGACCTCGACCTTCGGCAACTGCCGCGTCAGCAGTTCGGCAGTGGCAGTCTCGCGCACGCGCAGCATGAACAGGTTGTTGAAGTTGCCGATCACCTGGCCAGCTTTCGCGCGATTGCCGATGCGGGCCTCGATGTCCGAGAGGGTCTGCGTGTACGCGGTGACTTGCAGCCCGGCGCCGCCGCCTTTGTTGATAAGCGGCACGAATTCGTCACCCATGAGTTCATTGAATTCATCCGCATGGACGTTGATCGGTACGCGCGCGCCAGCCGAGGCGTCTGGCAGGCCATCGTCGATTCCGTGCTTGTAGATATGGCCCGCGACCGAAACCAGGTCGGAGAACATGGAGTTGCCGACCGCTGCGGCAACCTCGGCGTCGGACAGCGCGTCCAGTCCCACATAGACGATGGCGCGCTTCCTGATGACTTGCATCCAATCGAAGATCGGGCGCGGGTCGGCCAGGTCGGAATAGTTCGGTGCCAGGAGCTGCGCGATCTTGCCGCTGGTTAGCTTTTCCAACAACGGCAGCAATGACGCGACGATCTTGTCGAAGTAGGTCTTGTCGTACCGAACTGCCGAGCGCAGTCCGTCGAGCACCGGGTCGTAGTTGCGCGCCTGGGAGAGATACTGCTCCAGCGCAACCACGCGCTTCTCTCGCCCGATCATGTTGCGCGGGATGTTCTTCTCGTTGAGCTTGGCCTCGATCTGGACGATCACCTCCCAGGCCTTGGGCTCGGTCTTGGCGAAGTAGTGCTGGGCGTACTCGATAAACAGCGCGTCGATGTTGATGACGTGCCGCTGGATCAGCATGTAGTCCGGGCGCTGTCCCAGTTCCACCAGGGCACGAGCAATGATGTTGACGAAGCGCCACGCGAACTCCCTGAAGGCCGCGCTATTGCCTTCACCGGAGAGTTGCCCTGCGATACGGGTGGCGACTTCCGAGATGCGACCGAATCGGCCCACCGCGTTGTAGCGGGCGCTGATCTCCGGCCAGCCCAAGTGGAAGATGTAAAACTCGCCTTCACGGCCGGCGCGCTTGGCCTCGACATACATGCGCTTCAAGAGGTCCGCATCCCCTTTGGGGTCGATGACGATCACGACTTCGTGCTCGCCGGCAGCGCTCTTGCGGCGGATGTCCTGGGTCACGAACAACTCGGCCAGTCGCGTCTTGCCCACGCGCGTGGTGCCCAGCACCAGCGAGTGCCCGACACGCTCGCCGAGCGGAAGGCTGACGTCCACCTCGTCCGGTTCGATGCCGTGCAGGCGTGGCAGGCCGCCCACAGGCGGCAGCGGACGCACCGGGTTGAAAGGAGCATCCCAGCCCGTGAGCGCGGACAGCCGGGATAGCGGGAACGGCGCGAACTCCAGCCGCTCCTCCAGTCGCCGTGCCAGCCGGTAGGCAGGCGTCGGCTCGACGTATCGGCGGAACTCCGGCCGGTACGTCTGCATCAGCCTATGGGTGTGTTTTTGTTCCCACAGGAACCCGCGCCCGATGAAAAGCCGCTGCTGGCTGACGGGCACGTCCTTGCTCGTCATCACGTAGCGCGACAGGCGGCGGATGTTGCGTCGGTAGCGCAGGATCACGCGGGCATCGCGATAGCGGATCGCGCCGTAAGCGCCGAAAGCCAGCGCGCTGCCGACGCCCATCGACGGGCTCAGCGCGAGCGACCATGGGGCCACCAGGCACAGAAACGCGGCGCCTGCACACGCCGCGACGGTGTATAGCTCCACCGCTGGGCGTAGCAGAACCTCGACCGGCTGTTTCCCCGACATGGCTTCATTGCTCGATGCCGGTGGCCGTGATCAGCGCCGGGTAGTGCCGCAGCCCCAGGCGATCGGCCAGGTCGTCTCCGGCTACGGGCGCGAGCGGCACGCCCGGCACCAGGGCACGCAACCGTGCCAGGCCCTGCGCGGTCTCGACATTGACCACGAGGCCGACCGCGCCGCGTTCGCGCAAAGCGACGCCGCGGCGCTGCAGCCAGGCCCGGGAGGCGTCGTCGTCGCCGATGACCACGAACGGCCGCAGGCCGGGCGCTTCGATCACGCGCCGCGCGACGGTGCCGGGCGTGAGCTTGGCGCTACGCACCGGCAGCATCGCTGCCTCGTCCGCGGGTGTGGCGGGAACCTGTGGCGTCGGAATGGGCGGCCGGCCCGGGACATCGGCGCGCGCCTGGAGGTTGAGGGCCTCGTAGTACGGCAGCGCCGACGTGCCACCGCGATCTTCGACCACGATCAGCGGATCGCCGGCACGCGATGCCAGCGGCAGACCTGCCAGCAGCACAAGCAGGCCCCGCAGGGCCAGATGGGATTTTGTCATGGGGAAGTCTCCTGGCGCGCGGCGAGCACCGCGGCGTTTGGATGTGCGCCCTGCACACGCGCGAGATGGCGCGACACGCTGCGCCGGTAGCGGGCGGCGGGCTCGCCGCCCGCAGGACGGTGGTAGCGGCCGATCGCGAGCAGCCAGTCTTCGCCGGACGTGTGCTGCTCGTTCAGGATTTCAGCGGCGATGGCGAGGTTTCGATACGGGTCCAGCAGGTCGCACGCGCTGGTGAAGCGATGCTTGTGGTAGCCGAGGTTGATCTGGACCAGGCCTGCATCGATGCGCGTGTGGGGCGTGGTACGCATTGCCTGTTGCAAGCCCGAGCAGGCGTCGGCGCGCGTGGCGAAGCGGCGCGACTGGCCGGCGACATTGAGGGACCACGGCCACGGCACGATGCGCCCGTTGCGTCGAACGCCGCTCTCCTGCAAGGCCACGGCGTAGAGCACGGTCGAGGGGATGCCCGCCTGCTGGGCGGCGAGCTGGTAGGCAGGTGGCGGAATCTCCTGGGCATGGACGGCGCAGGCGCACAGGCCGGTAGCGAGCACCAGTGCGCACAAGAGCTGCGAGAAGGAGGTGGCCGCTACGGCTGGCGCTGCCATTGGCCGTTCACCTCGCGCACAGCCGCGGGCAAGTCACCGGGCAGGCCCAGCGACAGCCAGCGGCCGCCGTCGTGGTTGAGGGTAATGCTGCCGCTGCGCACGCGCGCCGGGTCGATCTGCGCGCGCTTGGCCCAGTCGCGGATGCGTGCGTCGTCCTGGCGGCTGCCCACCATATACAGGTCGAACTCGGCACCCGAGGATTGCAGCCGCTGCACGAGCTGCCCACAGGCCGCGCAGCCGTCCTTGACGAACACCGCCATGCGACCGCTGCCGCGCGCGGTGCCGGTGCCCGGCCCGTCGTCGGGCAGGTTCACGCGCTGCATGCCGGGGTTCAGGCGCTGCCAGGCTTCGTCGTAGGCACGTTGGTAGGCGAGCAGCTTCTCGACGCGGCGAGCCTCGACTTGCACCTGCAGCTCTGCATAGCGCCGCCGTTCTTCGTCGGTGCGTGCCTCGATGCCTAGGGCAGACAGCGGGTCCAGGTTTGGCGAGTAGATGCCCAGCGGCCCATCCATCAGCTCGCGGTAACGCGCCCATTCCTGGGGTTGGAGCCCCCAGTTGCTTGCTACTCGGTCGTCCAGGACGCGGGCGGCCAGCGGGCGCTCCTGGCTCTGCGCATTGCGGGCTGGAGCTGTGGCTGGCTGTTGCGCCCACGCGGGCCACTGGACTGAAGCCAGTAGGAGTGCGGAAAGGATGATCGACGGCTTCATGTCGTGTGCTCCGATCAGGGAATCGCCACGCGACGGATCTGTTCGCCGGCTTGGAACACCGCAGCGCTGCCATCGATTGCCTGCAAGCGCCATGGACCGACCGCATCACCGGGCAACAGCACCTGAAGCTGGTCGGGCGTGAAGTCCCCGCTGCTCGGCGCGACGGACACACTGAGCTGGCCGGCGCGCAGTTCGGCGCCGACGATGCGGAACGGCAGTGGCGGCGGTTCAGGCTTGGCGGCGGGCTTGCTCGATGTGCGCGGCTGGGCGGGTGTTGCTGCACGCGCGGCGGTCTGACGCGTCTTGATCTGCTCGATCTCCGCGCGCAGCGCCTGAAGGTCGTCGGCTGCTGCGTAGCTGCTCAATGTCTTCTCAACTTGGGAAGCGCGTGCTTCCAGGATTTGGCGGGTGTCTTTGAGGTCCGCCGCCGTTGCGACCTGCGGACGCTGCTGGATGGTTCCGATGGTCTCGGCCAAGGCCACCGCCTGCGCTTCGAGGCGTTGCAAACGGGAGTCGAGCCGTTCCTCGTCGGCCTGGTCGCTCATCGCCTGGTAGCCGAGGGCCACGATGACGCTGAGACCGAGCAGCCAGAGCCAGAGCAGGCTTTGCGCCACCACGGCGGCAGCCGGGCGCCGCGAGGATTGGGGAGTGTTCATGGCTGGCCGCCTGGAATGGAGGGCATCAGTGGGAAGGTCTGCACCGCATCGGCGGCGGCCGGTTCAGGCATGGATTCGACGGCCATGCTGTCGCCGGGCCGCTCGAAGCAAATTTGTCGTGCGCGGTCATCCGCGTGCAGTTCCCAGGCCGGACCAGCTAGGGTGATCAGCGCGTCGCGCAAGGTCATGGGACCGAGATGCAGGTGCGCCGCCGGCAGCGGCAGCGCATACAACTCGATCACGGCATGTGCCGTTTGACACAGGCTGTAGCCGCTGCGCTTGAGCACGTGCCGCAGCCCATCGCCGACCGTGACGCGGGCATCCGCCGGCATCGAAACATCGATGGTCTGCAACAGCAGGTCGCGCTGCGCCGCCGTGGGGGCCAGCTCGACCAACGTGTAGCGCCCATAGCGCACAACGGGGATGTACTCGGGCGCTTCGGGTTCGGGCGCGGTCGAGACTTCCTCGAAGGCATCGGGTGCGTGCGGCGCAGTCGTTGTCGCGCAGCCGCCAGCCAGTACCGACCAAAGCAGGCCGAGAAATCCCGTCAGCAGGCGGCGTTCGGGATGGTGAAACCAGGGTGGAGAGGGGCACATAGCTCGGCGTCCTGAAACATCGAGCCCTCACCATCGCCGCTGGGGTCGTGCGCGGCAGCAAACAATGCGAATCACGCCCCGTCCGATTTTCCGACAGCCTCCCTCCAAAGAAAAAGGCCCCCGAAGGGGCCAATGAGAGCGCAGGTCGGACCCTGCCGAATCAACCCCGAGCCAGCTTCAGGCCAGGATCGACCTGTGCCAGTTGGGCATGCGCCCAGCAGCGCACGAGTTGGCCGTTCTCGCCGAGCGGCCGGTCCGCCATCGCCACCGAGTACTCGTCGGTATCGCTGGTGTCGTAGCAGACGACTTTGATCTCGCCGGTGTCGCAGCGGATGGAGTGGATCTGGCCGTCGGTCATATCGACCACGACGACCTGCGGGACAAGACCCAGTTCGCGGGCGGCCGACAGGATGGGGCCATATTCGGCAGCGTCGAAGCAGACGAACGGCCCTTCGTACCGGGCTTCTTCGGCCAGATCCTTGGCTTTGTGGTAGTGGGCACCCTGGTCGTATTCCTCCTGGGTGGTTCTGACCTTGAAGACCGGCATGTTGGGGGTGCCGGAAGCATCGACGCAGGCGACAGCGACTTGCATCTCGATCTCGCCGCCTTCAGCAGGCTCGGTCGGAGGGATGACAGCCTGACTCTCGGGTTCTTCGTCGGCCATACCCATGCGCTCGCGCATCTCGTCGGCGAATGCCTCGGGAGCCATCAGGCCGTAGCGCGCCAGGCGCACGGGGATGTCTTCAGCGTTCAGATTGCCGTCTTCGATGCGCTGCCGCATGAAGGAGGCGATCTCGGTTACCAGGGTGTCACTCTCAGCTTCCGAGGGCTGCTCGGACACATCGATCGACCACTTATCCACTTCCGCGGCGGTCTCGCCGGTCAGCAGACCCTCATCGATGGCGTATTCGCACATGCTGCGCAGCCGTGCCAGCATTTCCGATTCGGCCTCGCCGTTGAGCAGGTAAGTCACGTCCAGCGTGAGGCGAGCACTGACGACTTTGGTCGTTGCTTGGGTATTGGTGTTCATGGAAATCTCCTTGGGATCGAAAAAGCGCAGCCACGCCCACGGAGACCGTGGACGTGGCTGCAAGGTGGGAACAGCGGAAAGCCGGCGGCGTTAGGCCAGCGTTGGCGTGGGGATCAGGCGGCGACCAGTTGCCGGGCCAGTGCGACCTCGACCGAATCACCATCCTGGTTCAGGACGTCCAACCCTGATTCGGGCACGTCGCCCGAGGTGGACTGCGAGACCATGATCTTCTTGGCCATCAGTTCGAGGCAGGTCATCTGCGAGGAGCCGGCGTAGCCAAGGTAGATCACGCGCACGGGTTGCTTCTGCCCGATGCGCCAGGAGCGGCGTGCCGCCTGCTGCAGCGAGTACACGTTGTAGCCCGACTGCATGAACACGATCGTCGGAAACTCCAACAGGTCCAGTCCCGTTTTAACCAGCTCGGGGTTGGTGATGAGCACATCGATGCCACGGTCCAGTTGTTCGGCGATCCAGTCCTCGCGGCGGCTGGCATCCACGCTTGCGCGCAGCACCGCCACCTTGAAGCCTTCCTGCTCCAGCAGCACCTTCAACCGGCTGGTCGTGTCGCGCGTGCCGGTATAGACCGTGTAGGCCAGCACCTTGCGGCCCTG
The DNA here is from genome assembly GCF_021605325.1 of Pseudomonas sp. PA-7-1E. NCBI lineage: Bacteria > Pseudomonadati > Pseudomonadota > Gammaproteobacteria > Pseudomonadales > Pseudomonadaceae > Pseudomonas > Pseudomonas sp. PA-7-1E. The sequence goes on along the minus strand of NZ_WKFA01000013.1, from coordinate 103,345 downwards.
CGCCTTCTCCTCTTTGCAGATGTCGATCAGCTCACGCTCCTTGGGGCTGATCTCGAACTCGTTGAACTGAGCCGGGACGAACGCCAAGGTGTTGCGCGTGCGCGGATGCACCACGGTCTCCGACCGGAAGCAGCAATCTGGCCAGGCCAGTAGCACGTTGAGCACCACACCCAGCAAGGTCGTATCGCGTCGTGCAAGAGCCTGTTTCAGCTCCGCGGTCAGCCGACCCGCCAGATCGCGGTAGGCCGCGGCTTGCGCCGTGTCCATCGCGACTTCGCGGAACTCCTCGTCATACGGCGGCAGGATGTTGCCGCCGATGTCCTTGAGCTTGAGGAAGATCGTGAACGGCAGGATGCAGCGCAAGACGCCCTTGGGGCCGAAGCCCGGGGCCTTGACCGTGCGCACCGATACCTTGGTGCCCTTGGCCGTCTTGTGCGCCGTGCCGGTGCTCTCGGAGTAGATGTCCTTCAAGACCCCGTGATCGCGCATGAACGCCATCGCGGCCGAGGTCATGCTGCCGCTCGTGGTCGGGCGGTAGCCGTCTTCGATCATCCGCCCCGGAAGGGCTCGGAACAGCAGGTAGAACAGGTCGTCCCCGTAGCCGCCCATCAGCGTGCCAGTCAGCAGCAAGGTCTTGCGAGCCTTCGCTGCCAGCACGCCCATGGCCTGGCCTTGGGCACTGCCGCCGTTCTTGTACTCGTGCGCCTCATCGGCGATGAGCAGGTCGAACGTGCCTTGCGGCAGGTAGCGTTTGATGAACTCGGACGGCTGGTAGCCGCCTTCGCCAAAGCCGAACTCCATGTTGGCCATCGCACGTTCCATGCGGGTGGCCTGACGGTCGGAAAACACCAGCTCGCCGTTGCCGTCCATGAGGTTGATGAACTCATGGATGTTGTCGCCGAGCATCGAGGCCAGGAAGCCGTCTCCGAACTTCTGCATCAGCTTCTGCGCGGTGACTGCCCCGATGGTCGGGATGCGCTTCAAGGCTTTCAGCACGGCCGAGGACTGGTCGCTGCCGGACAGGCTGCGTGGGCGGATCAGCGTCCACAGGGGCGCTGCGCAATGGCTGCACTTCCTGCGGCACTCCTCGGCTTGGAGCGCGATCGGGTTGACCGGCTCGCCGTCGAGGTCGGTGATGACCGTGCCGCAGTCCGGGCAGGCCGCCACGTCGCCGTGGCGGGTGCGCCGCGTGGTGAAGACAGGCTTCCAGTGGAACCCCATCCGCATCCTGACGCGCCCCAGGACAAAGAACTCCTGGCCGGTCGGCTGCACACCCAACTGCTCGCGCAGCTTGATGAGCTTGACCAAGGTATCGGGGCCGTTGAGCACCCAGACCTTCGCGCCCGCTACTGTCTCCTGGATCTCGCGCCGCCACTTGTAAACAAGGTGCGGGGGCGAGAGAACCAAGGTCCGGCGGTAGCCTTCGGCGTTGAGCACAGCGGCCGTGGCGATGCCGACGGTCGTCTTGCCGCAGCCCATCTCGCCATTGACGATCGCGGCGCGCTCGCCACGGTCAATCAGCAGCTCCGCGGCGGCGTGGACGACTTCGGCCTGGGCCTGGAACAGCTTGCGCTTGAGGCTGGCGACGATGAGCTGGCGATGTGCTTGCGGTTGGCCGGTATAGACCGGCGGGTTGGCGCTGTTGAGGGCGTCGAGCAGTTCGTCGCCGAACTCGCCGACGAAATCCTGAAGGCTCAGGGTCAGAGGGGAAGATTCCGCGTCGAGCAGTTCGCCCTGTACGGGCGCGGCTTCAGCGGCATTGGTTTCGAGATCGAGGGACATGGTGATGCTCCAAAGAAAAAGGGGCATGCACCACCCCCAGCGGGGCAGTGGCATGCCCCGTGGTGGGAAGTAAATCGACGCGTGGCCGACGGTGGTTGAAGGTGCTGGCCTGGGTGGCCAGCGGCTGAACCGTGCTCAGTCCTCGGACGGCAGAACGATGACGGTGGCGTGGCGCTCCGCGTCGGTAACGATGCGAATGGCCAGCCCCGGATGGATCACGTAGTGCGATGCCAGCGATGCGCCTGATTGAAGCGCGGTGCTGTTGGCCTGCCATTGCTGGACGTTGACGTCGCCCCAGTCGCCACGGGTGTGGCGCCTGAAGTACGGGATCGGGTCGAGGCGACCCGAGCGGACCAGGCGGTCAATGCCTTTGCTGAAGATAAGCGCCCCGATGGGGAACGCCAGGTTCTGACAGTAGGTTTCGATGCGATGTGATGCCATGGGCTCCTCCTTGATGAGTCATTGAGCCACGACACCCCTGCCGGAGTGAAGTGGCTCCGTCAGGAGAATGAGGATGACGATGTGGGGACGTCAGATCAGGTCCCGCTCTTCGGGAAGCTGGATCACCGTGGTCTGGTGGTCCTCGCTGGTCTTGACGATTAGCGCCAGGTCCGGCGTGATCCTGAACTGCGAGATCATCAGGTTGTCCTGTTGGATCGCCACGTCGTTGGCTTGGCGTGTGGCCTCATCGATCTCGCCCCAGTCCCCGCGCACATGGCGCTGGACATAGGCTAAGGGGTCGATCAGGCCTCTTCGGGCCAGCCAATGCACCTTCTCGCTCAACTTCAACGTACTCGGTGCGAACAACGGTTGCTTGTGCGGCGCTGGCCGCTTGAACGGATTCGGGAACATGGTGTTTCTCCTTCGATGTGGTACAGCAGGACGGCAGCGCGTCCGGTGGATCAGCGGATGGTCAACACCTCGCCCCGTGTCGCGGAGCCAGGCGTCATGTCCCACGCGCGGATGACGGGCACAAACTTGTCGGTGAGGATGCGGGTCTCGGCGATGGAGCCGTCTTCGCGTTCGGTGAATTCCCGCTGGAGCGTTTTGTCCTTGTGGGTGTCACCTTTGACGACGAGCACGCGCCCCGTCTGGGAGCGCACAACGCCGGAGATCGCGCCCGCTGCCAAGGCCAGGGCGAGATGCCAGTGGGACAAGGCTCGCGCCGGTGGACGCAGCGACTGCTGCGCGGCCCCCAGGTGCGTGTCCAGCGACGGCCAGAGGCCTTGCAGCCGACCGACCTCATCGGCGAACTGCTCCGGCTCCATCGTCACGCGGAAGAAATGCTCCGGCTCGACCGGACTGGCGGGGACGATGTACGGCAGGAACGGCCATTCGCTCGGCAGTTCCTCGGCTTCGACTTCGCCAAGCCCAACCTGCAGCAGCAGGTTGCGCACGGCCTTGACGCCATCGGGGGCCTGCTCGCGCTGGCGCACCCTTCGGCCAAAGATCACCACCTGCTTGAACTGCGTTTCCACCGCTCGGTAGATCCGCAGATCGGTGTAGTGGCGTGTCAGCCAACCAACCAGCTCCGCGTCGAGCACGTAGCCGGGGACGATGAAGACCAGCATGCCGCCGTACTGCAGCAGCGACAGCGAACGCTGATAGAACAGCTTTTCGAGGCGGGCACGTCCCTGACCTTGATAGCCGATGTTGCCGTTGACGTCCTTGGACAGGTCGCCATACGGCGGGTTGAGCCAGAGCAACCCGAAGGACTGTTTGGAGACCATCGTGTCCATCAGGTCCGCGTGCAGGCAGTGATCGACCAAGCCTCGGGCATGGCGTGCCCGCTCCGCGTCGAACTCGACCGCGAATGCCTTGGCCTGGTCACGCCCGAGGGCATAGGCGGCTTCGGCGATCGCCACGCCTTCGCCGGCGCAGGGATCAAGGATGCACATCGGCCCGTCGCTGGGCATCAGTGCGTTGAGGGCTCTTTCGAGCGTGGGTTCGTCGGTCGGGTAGTACCCGTTCTTGGCGAAATTGCGGGCGAGCCGCGGGAACATGAGGGCCATGGAAGTCTCCTGGTTGGCGGGGATGAAAGACGGAAGCACGCCGAGACGTGCCTCCGAGGGGGTCAAGCCGCTACCGCTTCCGGCGTCCAAATCTTGGTCGGATAGGGATAGGCGGTGAGCGCGTCACTGCGGATCAGGGAGCCCAGCGCCAGGGTCAGCGCCGGCACGTCGATGGCGAGCCGATGGCCTTCCAGCGGCCCGAGGGCGAACGGAAGGCGGGCCAGCATCTCGCGGCTTTGCAGCAGTTCCAGCACGGTCTCGCGCCAGTGGTCGAGTAGCGGCAACGGGCAGGTGTCCCGCACCAGCATCCACAGGCGGTCAAGCCGGTGGGCGCTGTCGCGCGGCAGCAGTGCCAATGCGCTGGCGTTGGCCTTGTCGGGCTTGACGCAGCGCCGGTCGAACAGCCACACGTTGGACAGCGAACCGAACAGCGTTCGCCGGTAGGCGCGGGTCATGCGCTTTTCCAGGCGATCGACGTTGCCGATGAACACCGGGACGCTGCCGCCCTGGTCGGTGATGACGTGGAACTGGTCCAGTCCCTGCTCGTCGCGCCCGAGGGTCAGGCGAGCGAGGAATTGCTGGACGGCGGTGTCGCGTGCCCAGATGGACAGGAAGATCAGGTTGCCCTGGTCATCGCCAACGCAGGCGTCGGCCATCACGTCCGGGCATTCGTCGATGCGGTACAGCGTGGAAGAAGTGTTTGCGGGCATGGTGGTGTCCTCGGATGAGCGGGAACAGCACCGCCCGTCGGGGCAGGTACTGCCCCGGGGGGGGTGGAAGAAAACCGCTCAGTCCGGCTCGAACTGCCGGGTGTGCGGGTTGAAGTGAAGCGCCTCGTCCACCGCGGTGATCGGCGTGAAGCCGTCCAGGTAGATGTTGTTGAGGTACTGGTCGCGATAGGTCAGCGCCTGCCGTGCCTGCTCCTCGGTGAGGCCGTTGTCGATGAAGTACGCCAGCATTTCCTCGTCGGAGGAAACTTCGTCGTTGGACAAACTGCCTTCAACGAGCTTTAACAGCGAGGCGGGGAGCGCAGCCAGGATCGGGTCCATGTTGGTTCCTCCTGGCTCAGGCCAATAGTGCCGCGGCGGGTGCCGTGGCAACCGTGGGTGTACGACGCCGCGCGTGGTAGGCGCGAACGCCTGCACGCCAGTCGGCGGACTGCTCCGGTGCGAGGTCCAGATAGGACAGCGGGCACGAGTAGTAGTACGGGTGCATGGACTCGTCCAGCGGCTTGTAGCCCCACTGGTTGCCGCTGCGCTCCAGAAGATCGCAGCGGATGTAGCGCAGGGACTGGCCCGGCGCGAGATCACGATGCACGCCTTCGGCCCTGGCCGTCACTTCCGCGACGGACCAGAGGACGTTGCCGCGCAGCGTGTGGGCGATGACCTTCACGCTGGCGCGCTCGGTCTCCTGCGGTGCGATCAGTTCGGCGATCAGTTCAGACCGCGATTGGGGAGAGAAATACCAGCCCATGAGAGGCCTCCTGAAGAAGTAGAGCCAGAGGCCTCCCCGTGGGGAAGAACCCCCAGCGGGTGATGGAATGCCGCGTGTGCGGCGATGGAATGCAGTGCGGGCTAGGAACCGCAACCGGCCGGGCAGCAACCCAGCGTGATCCCATGCGAACAGCAGCCGTTTTCAGCGAGCCAGTCCTGGGTTTCCTGCCGTTCGGCAGGTGTTGCGTAGTCCCATTCCTGGGTCGCGATTTCCAGCGCATGAACGCGCTGGCTTTCCGGCAATCGACTGGCTTGCGCGTCGATCTCCGAGCTGAAAAGCGTGACCCAGTGATCCCAGGACAGGCCGCAACCACGTTGGGCATGCTCGGCGGCCGTCTTGCAAACGGCGCGCCACGCGGTTTCGTCCAGCGCGGAACGGGGTGTATCGCAAGTGATGGTGGACATGATGGAGACCTCCAGAAGAAAGCCGAGGCCACCCCCGCATGGGGAAGGAACCCCAGCGGGTGGATGAAGAACACCGCGGATGCGGTGTCTGCAATCACGCAGGTTGCAGTTCGGCCTGGCGGCTCCACTCCTGCGTCTTGAAGTCCAGCGCGTAGCCCAGTTCGCCCAGGCGGGCGATCTGGGCGCGCAGGGCGCGGCGGTCGATGGTCGAATCCAGCTTCACAGACTCGCCCAGCGGCCACAACAGGCCGAACAGCGCGGCGTCGCCATCCTCGGTGCTGCCGGGGGCAGCAGCCGCAGCAGGCGGCGCGTCCACGCCGAAGGGCGTGGTATCGACCAGCGGGTCCGCGGACGTCTGCACGGGTGCAGGTTTGGCGGACCTGGATGCCTTGGCGGGTTTGGCCGGCGTTGTCGCAGGCTGTGTCCCTTGATCTTCATCGAGCGGATCGACTTCCTGCGGGGCGAAGCTATGTGCTTCGGCCTTGCTCAGCTTGTCGATGCCGAAAAGTGTCATACCGTCCAGGTTGGCGCGCATCTCGAAACGCATGCTGCCGTCGCTGATCGGATAGCCTTTGAGGAAGATGTAGCGAAGGACGAACTCCCCTTGATACTTGCCCTCGGGGTATTGCTCCAACTCCGCGTCTTTAATCGTGAATTTTCCGAGTTGGCATTCGAGCTTGCCAACATTGAACTTTCCGTTGCGGCCATGAATGGTGCGCAGCGCGAGCTGGCCCGGGACGATGATGGGAGTGGCCGATTTCTCGGGTGCCGATGTGACTGCCATGATGCTTCTCCTTGAGGAATAGGAAAAAGGCAAGGCCCCGTGAGGGGCCATGCCGGATCAGAACGAAGCAGCCAATGCCGGCTCCTGCTCTTCGACTTCACCTGCGGGCTCGCGCTCGGCGGGCTCGATAGGCTGGTCGGCAGCGGTGTCGGCGGCGTCCTCGGCTTCGGGCGCGGGTGCGTCCTCGGCCTGCGACGCCTCGGCTTGCGCCTGGCTCGTCGGATAGACCTGGGTGCCGTCGATCTTGATCAGACCGATGTGGATCAGCGTCGATTCCAGGCTCGCTCCCGGCTCCCCGGCGCGCTCACCCTTGGTGCGGATGTACGGATCGATCTTCATGTCGTTCAACTTGAAGGCGATCAGCACCTTGCGGTCCCCTTCGATGGCCTGCACGCACCGGCGAACCAGGTGCTCGGCTTCAGGGGTGGCGACGATGGTGTCGAAGTACCGATAGTCCGGTTCACCGACAGGCCCGGCCAGAGCCGCGACGCAGCACGACAGGAACGGATCGCCATCCTTGGGGGTGACGTCCTTCGGACGGCTGAGGTAGCCGATGCCGCGGGTGATCAGCTCGTGCTGCTTGATGGAAGCCAGTTCGGCCCGGTCAAGCGGCTCGGCCTTGAGCAGTCGCGCCTTGAGGGACGCGGCGGCTTCACCCTTGCGCTCGCCCTTGTCGCGGATGTACGCATCGCCCCACAGGTCGCCGAGGCGGAAGCGCACCAGCGGGCGCTGCTTGGGATCGTCAACGCCGATGTAGCGCTGGACGAGGTTCTTGGCCTCGGCACCCGAGACCTTGACGTCGAAGTAGCGGTAGCTGGGGTCCCTGGCGGGGCCGACCAGCGCGGCAACGGTGCATGCCAGGAAAGGCTGCGCACGGCGGCCGCCCCGGACAGGCACTTCACGGACACGCTGGATGTAGCCGATGCCCGAGGTGTGGAGGTCGAAATACGATTTCTCGTTGGACGTGGTGTTCATGGTGAATCTCCATAGGGAAGAAGCGGAGACACACCAGCCCCACGCATGCGGGGAAAGGTGCGTAACCCCGCGGTGGGTCGATAAGGCGAAAGCATCCGCCACCAGAGACTGGTGGCCGCTCGCGGATGGATGCGGTGCGAGCTGGCTCGGTCACGCAGTGGGAACTGCGACGCAACCTTGAAGACCGATGGTTGCTTGGCATGTCGCTGACAACGTCAGCAGGCATGGGGTCAGCATGGCCGGGCCTCGCGCGCGCGACAGCAATCAATCGGCATCCGGGCGCTTCCCATTTTTTCCAGGCTGCCCAGTTCCGCCCAAAAGAAAGCCCCCGAAATGGGGGCTTCAAGGGGTATGCGGACATTTTTGGACTACGCCGATTCCACCGCCGCCAGCGACAGATACGTAGCGGTGGCGGACAGCTCCAGATCATCTGAGCTTTGCAGAATGCGAGTGAAAACGCTGTCTTTCGGGTCGAAGAACTCGCCGAAGTCGTCGCCGCCAAGCTCGGCGCGTGCCAGTTCCCACCAGTCATCGAACGGGTCGGTATCCGGGTTGCAGCCGACGGCATAGGCCAGCAGCTTCACGCGGCCATCGGGGCGGCGCTCTCCGCGCTCGGCGAGGAAGTACACGCCCTGGTCCTTGGCCAGGGCGACGCGGCATTGGTTGGCGATGGCTTCGGCAAGCACGGGGCGCAGGTCGGAGCCTCTGAATCGCAGTGACATGGTTGAAATCTCCTGTATGGATGAAGAAAAAAGCCCTCCACCGAAACGGATGGAAGGCTTGTGGGGCAGTCGCCGGTAGGCTGTGGACTGATCAGTCGTGCCGCTAGGCTTCCTGTCTGGCACGTCAGGCTGGAACCGCCTGACGTTGCCGAAAGGCTTTGGCGTCGATCACGCTCACGTCGATCAGGCGCCAGCGCCCGTCGTCGATGAGCCGCTCCAGCACTTCACCGAGCATGTCGAAATACACCTCGTCGTGCCTATCGACCAACTCACCGTCGCGGTGCAGCTCCACCACGTAGGTGTCGCCGCCACGGTCGTAGAGGATCGTCACCTGACCCTCGAACTTGGTGGTTGAGACCGTGAAGCTGATCGCCGGCGGGGTCTCGATGATCCTGGAGGGCTTGGGATCGACCCAGGCGAAGTCGCGGGCACCTGCATCGACCAGCATGTGGGTGATGCACCGGAACCCGTCGGGCGCGGGCATCTCCTCCAACTGCTCGATGAGTTGGCCCAGCTCCATGCACTGCGGCTCGGGAATGGGCAGCTTGGCGGGTGCTTTGCCAAGGATATGCCTCGTGATGGTGTAAGGCGTGCCATCCGAAGTCTTCTCGGTGACGACTTCCGGGGTGTCCGCGCGAAGCCCGTCGAAACGTCGCCGGGCGTAGGGTTGGACATGGACCTTGGCGCCCTCGCTGGGAACGGTGGTCACCAGGTTGGGATCGAGCACGGCGAACTCGGAAGGCTTGAGCTTGACGACGATGGCATCGTCGGTCGCGGAGACTACCTTGCCGTTGAAGGGCTGAGGGTCAATGGCGAAGCCCAACGTCGAGGACTGCGGCTGATCATCGAATACGCGGTATTTGAACGAACGCACGTTGCGAGGGACATGGCCCGCGACAAGCGAAGGCATCATGGATTTGATGAGGGAACGGTCCATGGGAATCTCCTTGAGGAAGAACAAGGGATTCCCCGCCCGCAAGGGAGAGGTCCCTTGTGGGTGGCGTGAACGGACGGGGTACGTCCATAGGAAGAAACGACCAGCACGGTTTCCCGCACTTGCAGCCTTGAAGGTCTCGGCTGCCAGGGCATGTGTCGGCAACGCCGACGAACATGGAGCAAGGATGGCTCTGGAATGGGCGGCCTGCCTGCAAGAAATCGCACAGCGTCGCACCCGCTTTCCTGCGCTGCGGACAAAAAAGTGCCGGTGTCAATTCTTTCGCGCAAATCAAGAAGGACTTGAAACCGTATATGGGACAGTAGGTTAGCTCCTTTCGGGGCCGCTTAGAAGAAGAGCGGCGTTGTCGGCTAGGAGCGACATAGGAGCGTTGGGAGAGAAAGCCGCATCGCACTGTGTAGTGCTGGATTGCCGAGGAACGGCGGGCCTGTCGCATCATCATAGCCCAACAGGCTCGGCGGCATCCAGAATGAAGAACGCGCAGCCTGGGCTGCGCGTTCGATGGATGCCGTTGAATAGCATGCGGTGCAATCATGGCGGCTTCGGTGGTGTGCTGCGGGTCGCCGTGCCCTTCCTGAATCCTCGATCCCCCGCCATGAACGCTTCCAGCATATGCGGGATCAGCGTCGCCGCATCAACGGCCTCGCCATACGCCTGCGCGTGTAGCGCGGCGTAGCGGTCGAGGTCGACTTTCAAGCTGGTCGGGCAAACGAAAGTCAGCTTGGTGCTCTCGGTCTTCGGCAGCGGGCCGAGCCGCAGCTTCTTGGTCGTGCTCATCGTGAAGTCCCCCGGTTGAAGAACAGCGGCTGGTACGGCCGCAGCACCAGATCCCGGTTGACGATGATGCGAACCGGCAGGCCCGGCCGTTGCGTTAAGGTCGGCTGGATGTTGAGGTTGCGCCGGGTCATCTCCTGGCCGACCTGATTGATGCTGTCCTGCGCGCTGTCGCGCCCAGCGATGATGACGCGATCACCATCCTGCCGGTTCTCCGGCGCGGCCAGCTCGGCACCGACGCCCAGCAGCGTGGTGAGTGCCGCACCGGCAAAGATGCGGCCCCAGTGGTAGTCCACATCGTCCTCCAGCCCGGCATAGCCGGCTGGGTCGGTGCCGGCCAGGTTGTCGAGCGTGAGCGAAGACGTGTCCGGCAGGATGATCCGGTTCCAGACGACTTGAACGCGGCTCTGCCCGTAGCTGACCTGGCTGTTGTATTTGCCCAGGATGCGCGAACCCTGCGGAATCAGCAGGAAGCGCCCGGTGGCTGTGTCATAGACCGGCTCCGTCACCGTGGCGATCACGTCGCCGGGCAAGTCCGACTTGATGCCCGTCACCAAGGCACCTGCGACCACTGTTCCGGCCATAACCTGATACGGCGAAATTGGCAGAGTCAGATTGCCGGAATTACGGGTTTCAGTGGGGCCAGCTTTCATGAAAGCCTCTTTCTGGTCTTGCCGGTTTTGCACCGCTGTCGGGTCAGCAGGTTGGGCCGCCGTGGAGGCCGGCCCGGCCGCCAGCGGGTCAAACGCCGCATTGGCGGCGAAGCCCGGCGCAGCGGCCACCTGTGTCTGCGCTACCGGCGCCGCATTCTGCCCACCCGAGCGGAAGAACACGGACGAGGCCGCGGCCGCCTCGGCTTCTTTTCGCAGGGCATCGTTCGGGTCGTGACCGGGGGCCGCGTAGGCAGCCGTCGCCGGTTGCTGCGACTTCACGATAGCCGGGCCAAGATCGCCCGGCAGCGGTGGCCCTAGTTCGGGAACGGCAGGCAGCAACGCCGGCGGCAGCTTGGAATAGTCCGTCGGCAGCGCATCCAGTCCTTCCGACTTTGACACGCGATCGACGTTGTAAAGCTCGGTCTGCTCGCCTGTGCTGCGTCGATGAGGTTGCAGCGACCACATCAGCGCGCCGAGCACGGCGACCGCTAGGACGCCGGCAAGGATGGCCAGCGAGCGCCGGTTCAGGCGTGTGACTGGACGCGGCTGGGCGCGCAGCGCCACTGCCTCCGGCGCCACCTTGTCCGCCTGCGGCGCGGCAAGGTCGGGAGTGTCATCCTGGCTCATGGTCAGTTCCTCCGTGCAACACCATCGGTGCGCTCGATCCGCACCACGTCGCCGCCATCGCCGCCCAGCCGCAGTTCGGCCGCGCCGAACAGGCGATCCACGACGTAGTACGGCGAGCGAAAACGGTAGTTCACCAGTTGCCCGTCGCCCTGCGCGCCGATGACAAACAGCGGCGGCAGCTCGCCCTGGGCGATGCCCGGCGGGAACTGGATATAGACCTTCTCTCCATCATCGAAGGCGCGCAGAGGCTTCCACGGCGGGTTGCTGCCCGATACCGCGTAGCGGAAGCGGATCTTGTCCAGCGACAGGCCCGTATCGACAGGCGTTGTTGCCTGCGCTGCCTGCGCCTGGCGCTGCAACGCGAGCATTCGGTCTTTCGGATAGTCCCAGGACACCGACGCCATCCATGCCCTCTCGGTCGAGGTCAGCTCCAGCAGGTAGGTGCGCCGACTGGTGGTGATGACGAGATTGGTTTTCAGACCGGAGCGGATAGGCTTGACCAGCACATTGACGCGCAGATCGGCCCCGCCGCCGCTGGACGTGTCGCCCACGATCCAGCGCACGGTATCGCCGGCGGCGACCGTTACCAGTTCCTCGCCCGGTTGAAGCGAAACCACCGTCACGCGCCCCGGCGACGCATAGACCTGATAAAGCGCGCCATCGGTGAACGGCCACACCTGAATCGCGTTGACGTAGCCCTCACGGGTAGGCGCGATACGCGCTTCTGCATTGGCACGGGAAACGCGCACCTTTTCGTCGGCCGGCTCCGGCGCAACGGGGGCCTCATCGAGTTCCGGCAGGGGCTTCAACTGCGCCGGCAGCGCCAGCGGTTCAGGGACGGCGACGACTTCGACGGGCTTGGGCGGTTCGGGCAACGGCTGGGCCAGCACCGTCTCGTCGAGCGAGATGGATGGCGGCGGCTTCCCCTGCGAGGCGCAGCCCGCGAGGGCCAGCAGCGTCAAAGGAACAACGTAAAGGCGGAAACGAAGTTTCATGGTTTGGCTCCTTCGGAAGAATCCAGTTCGCGGCTCCATGACAGGCCGTTGACGTAGATACCCAATGGGTTCTTGAGCAGGCGCTGTTCAGTACGCGGGGTTTGCAGGACGGTCGAAAGCACGGCGTTCCAGCGTTCGGTGCCGGCGGGCGCACCGTTGACATAGCGCTGCTCTGTCCAGCGCACGTTGAAAGACGTGTCGCTCGCGCGAACCACGCTGGTGATTTGCACCGTTACCGATTCCTTGCCGATGCGGGCGAATGGGTCATTGGTGCGGGCGTAGTCGTTGAGCACCGCCGCGCCCTTGTCGGTGGTGTAGTCGTAGGCATCGAGCCAGTTCTGCCGCACCACGATGGGGTCGATGGACAGCGAGCGAACCAGCGTCACGAAGCGCGCCAGGTGGTGCGCGATCTGCGCGTCGCCGGGCCGGTACGGCGTGGCGGCCTCTCCCACGGCGCGCACCTGCCCGGCTTGATCGACCTCGATGACATAGGGCGTCACGATGGACTGCGCCGAGCGCCACACCAGGCCGCCGGCCATCAACAGCGCGAGCACTAGGCAGCCGAAGGCCATCAGGCGCCAATTCTTCGCCTGCACGCGGGCGGAGCCGATACGGTCGTCCCACACCTGGGCGGCGGCTTGATACGGGGTGGCAGGCTGCGGCGTATCGGCGTAGCGCACCTGCGGTCGTTTGAATCGCATGGGTGTTCTCCTTGAAGGTTAGGTATCGGAATCCCGCAGGCTCGGGCCTTGCCCGGAGCCGCCGCCGTCGCCGCCGCGCAGCGTGTGGGCGGCAGTGGTCGCGGCATGGGTAGCCTGCTGGCGGCGGTGCATCCGCTTGGCCCAGGCCGGTTGCTCTTGCTTCTGCGAGCCTGCGGTGCCGTCTGCGGTCTGGCCGGGGCCAGCACCGTCGCTGCCGGCTTCTGTGCCGTTCCAGCCAGCGCGGAAGGAGTCGGCCACCTTCTGCCCAACAGCGGAAGCACCAGAGGTGACGCTGCGGCCTGCGGCTTGTGCGCCAGTCTTGGCGACATTGCCGAGGCCAGCCGCCGCGCCCTTGGCACCGCCGCCGGCCGCAGCGGAACCGGCCTGGAACGCCGATCGGGCACTGCCGGCCGCCGAAGTCGCGGCACGCGCACCGGCACCGGCCAGCTTTGCGGCCGCCGGGGCCATTCGTGCCCCGGCCATGACGGCGCCGCCCACGCCCGTTACGGCGGCGCCGATGGCAACGCCGGTGCCGACAGCCCCGACCGCAGCACCAGCCATCGCGCCCGCACCAAGCTGTGGCGCACCGGACACCAGGCCGGTGGCGATACCGGGGCCGAAAATGCCCAGCGCCAGCAGCGCGAGCGAGGCCAGCATCACGACCAGCGCGTGGTCGATGGATGGTTCGTCGGGATGCACCTGGAACTCGGCGAACAGGCCTGAACCGATGCCGACGATGACGGCCAGCACCAAGACCTTGATGCCTGACGACACCACGTTGCCTAGCACCTTTTCCGCGAGGAACGAGGTCTTGTTCCAGAGTGCAAACGGGATCAAGACGAAGCCGGCGAGCGTAGTCAGTTTGAACTCGATCAGCGTGATGAAAAGCTGTACGGCCAGCACGAAGAAGCAGAGGATCACCACCAGCCAGGCGATGAACAGAACCACGATAGGGTCGATGTTCACGAACACCTCGGGGAACCCAGCCATGTCCCCGATCTGTTCCAGAATCGGCGCGGCTGCGTCGATGCCGGTCTTCGCCAGCCGGCCCGGCTGAAGGAAGTTCTCCATCGTGATGGCCGAGCCGGTAGCGGTAATTCCCAAGCCGGCGAACGAGCGGAACACGATGCTCGCCAGCCAGTTGAAGTTGCCGATGATGTAGGCGAACGCGCCGACACAGAGCACCTTGCGCAGCAGCTTGGCGATCACGTCGTCGCCCTGGCCGGTGGCGTGGCTCATGGCCCAATACAGGCCAGCGATCGTCATGTCGATGACGATGAGCGTGGCGGTGAGAAATGCCACTTCGCCCTGCAATAAGCCGAAGCCCGAGTCGATGTAGCGCGAGAACGTATCGAGGAAACGGTCGATGATGGTCACGTCGTTCATGGCGAATCCTCGGGCGGAGTGAGCGGAACGGCGCCCTCTGGCAATTCATCTGCGGGCGTATCGAAGCTCGGCGGAATCGGCGGGAGTTCAGCCAGCGAGTTGTATTCATCCGGCCCGGTATGGCCGGCGAAGAAGCGCCGCCGGAAGGCTTCAGCGGCGGCGCGGCAGGCATCCTCGCCCACGGCCTGCCGGTCGGCCGCGCATTGCCCGCGCAACGCCTTGAGCCGCACCGGATCTGCGGCCAGGGCGTCGGCCAGGTTCTCGGCCGGCTGCTGGCCGCACGCGGTCAGCAGCACGGCCATCAGGACGGAAGCGCATCGCATGGCCGCCTCCGGTCAGTTGTTATAGAAGTTGACGGACTGCGGCGTGTACGGCGTGCCGGTGCCCAGAAAGCGCCGCCGCACTTCGCGGGCGCGCTCCATAGCCGCCGCTTGCCGCGCCAGTTCCAGTGAAGCGGCCCGGTCTTGCGTGATCTGGAGCTGCTGCGCCTGGATCGACTGCTTGGCCTGCAAAGCCAGGAGCTGGTTCGTCGCCTGCATCGCTTGCAGCGCGCCGGTGGCCGACTGGCTCTGGCTCACGAGATCGGCCAGCGCGCTTTCGTCTTGGGCGAGGTTCTGCGACACCTGCGCCTGCATCCGCATCGCGGTGTGCAAGCCGTTCAAGGTGTTCTGCCAGCGTTCGCGGGCGTCCTGTGCCATGCGGTCGCCGCTGATGGTGGCGGCGTACTGTTCCGGGTACAGGCGGGCGAACGTGGCATCCATGCTCTGCACGTCGTAGGCCAAGCCGCGCGCCTCGGCGATCAGGCGCTCGGTGGTGGCGAGCGTCGAGCGCAGGCGGTTGACGATGTTGAAGTCGAGATTTGCCAGGTTCCTGGCCTGGTTCATCAACATCTGCGCCTCGTTCTGAAGCTGGTTGATCTGGTTGTTGATCTGTTCCAGCGTGCGCACGGCGGTCAGCGTGTTCTGCACGAAGTTGGACGGGTCGAACACCGTCAGCGCGGATGCGGGCTGCACGGCCAGCAGCGATACCGACAGCACGGCAGCGAGTGAGACAGAGAGCAAACGGGGCTTGGTCTTCATGGTGAAACCTCCAGCGGTTGAGAAGCGAGAAAGGAAGCTGCCGCCGGAGCGGACGGCAGCAGGTCGGCGGCCCAGCCGAGGCCGCGATGGCGCAGCCACGCGCCGGCGAAGCCGGGAGCGCCGGCCTGCGTCAGCACGCGGTCAATATCGCGTTGGTCTTGAGGGGTGGATGCGCCCGCGAATGCGAGCGCGACAGGCCCCAGGTCGAGGTCGAACAGGCGATTGCCGAGGCGCGACTGGTAGTAGTAATCGCGCTTGGGCTGTGCGGTCGCCACGATCTCAATCTGGCGGCTGTTCAAGCCGAAGCCTTCGTAGATCGTGCGAATCTGCGGCTCGGTGGCCTGCGGGTTAGGTAAGAAGATCCTGCTCGCGCAGCTTTCGATGATGGCTGGCGCGATGGTCGAGTCCTTGATGTCGGCCAGCGACTGCGTGGCAAAGATGACGCTGACGTTCTTTTTTCTGAGCGTCTTGAGCCATTGCCGGATGCGGGCCGCGAAGGACGGCTCATCGAGGAACAGCCACGCTTCATCGAGGATCAGCAGCGTGGGCGCGCCGTCAAAACGTTCGTCGAAGCGGGCGAACAGGTAGCGCAGCACTGCTTGCACGGCGGCGGGGCTGTGCATCAGTTCTTCCATCTCAAAGCCCTGCACGTCGGCCATGCCCAGCCGGTCGTGGTCAGCGTCCAGCAGCTTGCCGTGGGCGCCGCCCAACACATAGGGCGCGAGCGCTTGGCGCAGCGCGTTGGACTGCAATAACACCGACAAGCCGGTCATGGTGCGCTGCTCCACTGGCGCACCGGCAAGGCTTCGCAGCGCCGACCAAATGGCAGCCTTCTCGTCCGGGCCGACCGTCACGCCTTCGTGCAGCAGCCGGCCCTCCACCCATTCGGCGGCCCAGGTGCGGTAGCCCTCGTGGGCTATTCGCGCGAGTGGCTGGAAGGCGATGCCGCCATCGGCACCGAGGTCGTAGTGCTCACCGCCAAGGCCGAGGATGGTGGCGCGCATCGAGCGCCCCATGTCGAAGGCGAAGATCCGCGAGCCGAAGTAGCGCCGGAACTGCATGGCCAATATGGCGAGCAGCACCGACTTGCCCATGCCGGTCGGCCCGGCGACAAGGGTGTGCCCCACGTCGCCGATGTGCGTCACCAGCCGGAACGGCGTCGCGCCATCGGTGCGGGTGACGATCAGCGGCGGGCCATCGAGGTGTTCGTTCTTCTCCGGCCCAGCCCATACCGCTGACATCGGCATCATGTGCGCCAGGTTCAGCGTCGAAACGATGGGCTGACGCACGTTCGCGTATGCGTTGCCGGGGACGGACGACAGCCAGGCATCGACTGCGTTGAGGGTTTCGGGGATGGTCACGAAACCCCGGCCCTGGATGACGCGCTCCACCATGCGCAGCTTCTCGTCGGCCACGGCCGGGTCGGCGTCGAGCACCGTCACCGTGGCGGTGAGGTAGCCGAAGGCGACTTGATCGCTGCCCAGCTCCTGCAAGGCGGCATCGGCGTCGGCGGCCTTGTTGCTGGCATCGGTATCGACCAGCGGGCTTTCCTGCTGAAAGATCGTTTCGCGCAGCAGCGCGATGACGTTCTTGCGCTTGGCGAACCATTGGCGCCGCAAGCGCCCCAATTCCCGTTCCGCCTCGGCTTTGTCCAGGCACAGGAAGCGCGTACTCCAGCGATACGCAAAGCCCAGGCGGTTGAGGTCGTCCAAGATCCCCGGCCAGGTCGAGGTCGGGAAGCCTCGTACCGACACCACGCGCAGGTGCTGATCGCCCAGCATGGGCGCCAGGCCGCCGACCAGCGCGGCATCGGCCAGCAGTGCGTCGATATGGAACGGCACGTCGGGCACGCCGACGCGATAGCGCCGCGTGGAGACTGTGGCATGCAGGTAGGTCAGCGTCTGGCTATCGTCCAGCCAGGCAATCTCCGGCATCACACCATCGAGCAGGTCGAACACGCGATCGGTCTCTGCCACGAAGGAATCAAGCCGACCACGCCAGTCCACACCCTCAGTGGGCCGGTTCTCGTACAGCATCCCAGCCGCACGGGCGCGAGACTCTTGCGGCGGTAGGTGTTGCAACGTGAAGTGATAGACGCTCTCGAAATGGCCATCCGACTCCTCGAACGCCGCGCGTCGCTCCTCATCCACCAGCCAGGACAGTGGTTCGGGAAAGGAGGATTGCGGATAGCTCGATGCCCGCATCCGCTCGGCCTCGATATAGAAGGCCCAGCCAGACCCGGTACGGCGAAGCGCGTTGTTCTGCCGCGCCGACGTGGCAATCAGCTCGCCCTGTGTCGCACTGTCCAAGTCGGGGCCGCGAAACTGGAACGTGCGTTGAAACGAACCATCTTTGTTCAGCACAACGCCCGGCGCGACCAGCCCGGCCCAGGGCAGCCAGTCGGCAAGCAAGGCCGGGCGCTGACGATATTCGGCAAGGTTCAGCATGGCGTCCTCCCCTCACACGTCCAGAAGCGGGCGGTGTTTGATATGCCGCGCGAAGACCTGCATGAACTGCGGATCGACGCGCGCACCCCATACGGCCAGCGAGTGGCCGACGATCCAGAGCACCACGCCGGGAATCCACAGTTGCAGGCCCAGCCCGACGGCGGCGGCTAGCGTGCCGTTGGCAATCGCCACGGTGCGCGGCGCACCGCCCAGCAGGATCGGCTCGGTCAGCGAGCGATGCAGCGGCACTTCAAAGCCCGGAAGATCGGTGGCCTTACTCATACGACGGCCCCTCCGGAGAAGCTGAAGAACGACAGGAAGAACGAGGACGCGGCGAACGCGATGGACAGGCCGAACACGATCTGGATCAGCTTGCGAAAGCCGCCGCTGGTATCACCGAACGCCAGCGCAAGCCCCGTCGAGATGATGATGATCACCGCCACGATCCGGGCGACTGGCCCTTGGATGGATTCGAGGATGGAGGTCAGCGGCCCTTCCCACGGCATCGAGGAACCGGCGGCCTGCGCCGTGCCCGCCAGCAACAGCATCAGCGCGGCCAGCAGCAGCCCTTGCCCTGCGGGACGGGCCAGGTGGCGCAGCCGCGCCATGCTGGACAGGCGAGAAATAGGATTTACGGAAAGACGGAAAGCATCAACGTGCGTCATGGCAGTTCTCCAGGTTGGTCAGGGGTCGAGGAAGGCGCAGCGGCAGCGGCTGCAAGAGGAACCGGCGGCAGCTCGGGAAACGGCGTTTCCAGCGCATCTGTCAGGCGATAGCCCGCACCGTCGAAGCCGACGACACGGGAGATGGTTTCGACGTGACGTTTGCGGCCACGGCCTGCGATGTGAATCACCACGTTGACCGCCTCGGCGATCAGGGCGCGGGGCGGATTCACTGCCACTTCGAGGATCAGTTGCTCCAGACGCAGCAGTGCGCCCAAGGCGGAGCCGGCATGGATGGTGGCAATGCCGCCGGGGTGGCCGGTGCCCCAGACCTTCACCAAGTCCAGGGCTTCGCCGCCACGCACTTCGCCGACGATCACGCGGTCAGGCCGCAGGCGCATCGTGGCCCGCACCAGCTCGGTCATTGTGACGACGCCGGCGCGGGTGCGCAGCGGCACATGGTCGCGGGCCGCGCATTGCAGCTCGATGGTGTCTTCGAGCACCAGCACGCGGTCGCCTGTGGCGGCGATCTCGGCCAGCAGCGCGTTCGCCAGCGTGGTCTTGCCGGTGCTGGTGCCGCCGGCGATCAGGATGTTCTGCCGCTCGCGCACGGCGCGGCGCAGGAACTCGGCCTGCCCGGCGGTCAGGATGCCGTCGGCCACGTAGCGATCCAGGCCGATGATGCTCACGGCCCGCTTGCGTAGCGCGAAGGCTGGCCCCGGGGCGGCCGGAGGCAGGATGCCCTCGAAACGCTCGCCGGTTTCCGGCAACTCGGCGGTCAAGAGCGGCTGGCCGCGATGCACCTCCGCGCCGACATGCGCGGCGACCAGGCGGATGATGCGTTCACCATCGGCCTCGGGCATCTCCACGCCCAGCGGCGAGCGACCCGACGACAGCCGATCCACCCACAGGGTGCGATCGGGGTTGAGCATGATTTCCACAACATCCGGATCTTCGAGCGCAGCGGCGATCAGCGGCCCCATCGCCGTGCGCAGCATCTGGATGCGGCGATCCTGGGACGCCGCGGCGGATGAGCGAGATTCAGGCGGAATCTGCGGAACGGCACTCATGACGCACGCTCTGCAGCTCGCTCATCGGCGGACGCCATCGCTGCTGCGTCATCCATCCGCATCGGATCGGGGTGCAGTTCCTCCACCACGTCGCGCACCAGACTGCGGCCACGCAGCAGGTGGCGACCCAACTGCTCGACGAACTGCTCGAAGCGCGCTTTGCCCTGGGCGCGGGCCGCGTCCTTGTGGGCTTCTGGCACCGGCGTGCTGATGGTCAAGAAATAGCGGATGAACAGCGCCAGCGTTTCGATCTGGATGTTCTGGTCGCGCTCCATGCGTTCGGTCTGCCGCGACAGTCGATCCAGCCGCTTGGCAATGGCGGCCTCACGCTGGTCGCCCGCATCGGGTGACAGCCAGGACGCCAAGGCCGCTGCGACGATGGAGGACTTGGACACGCCTTTCTTGGCGGCAAGTTCATCCAGGCGCTTGGCGTGCTCGGGCTGGATGAAAAGATTGAGGCGGTATTGGCTCATAGGTCGATTCCGTCGTTGGGGTCGAGAGAAGCCAGCCGGGCCGTGCGCTGCATGGCCGGGTCGAGCTGGCCGGGAAGCGGGAGCGCCAGGTCGTCGTCATCGAGCAGCTCCAGGTCGTTCGCACACGCGTCCAACTCGGGCTCGTAGGCGACGGTTTCGGAGAGTTCGAGCTGGCGGCGCGGGCCGCCGTCATCGGTGCCGCCCGGACCATCGGCGGATACCGAGGTCGGCGCCGTAGGTACGGCCGGGATCGCCAAGCCGCTCCAGTCGTCGGGGCGGGCTGGCGGCGCGTCGGCGTACCTCCCGACTGCGAGCACGGGCGGTGGCAGGACGCGATCCTTGAAATTGGCGTCGACGTAGTAACGCAGCTTCTTCGCGCGGATCGGGGCAACGCTGGACACCATGACTACGGCGTCCTCAGGTGGAAGCTGCATCACCTCGCCGGGCGTCAGCAGCGGACGTGCAGTTTCCTGACGCGACACCATCAGGTGCCCCAGCCACGGAGCGAGGCGGTGGCCCGCGTAGTTGCGCTGCGCGCGAAGCTCGGTGGCGGTGCCGAGGGTTTCGGAAATCCTTTTCGCCGTCCTTTCGTCGTTGGTGGCGAAAGTCACCCGGACATGGCAGTTGTCGAGGATGGAATGGTTCTGCCCATACGCCTTGTCGATCTGGTTCAGGCTTTGAGCGATGAGAAAGCTGCGGATGCCGTAGCCGGCCATGAAGGCAAGCGCGGACTCGAAAAAATCGAGGCGACCCAGCGCCGGAAACTCGTCCAGCATCAGCAGCAGCTTGTGCCGGCGCGCGATGCCATCGCTGCCGTCGAGCGATTCGGTCAGCCGCCGCCCGATCTGGTTCAAGATGAGCCGGATCAGCGGCTTGGTGCGGCTTATGTCGGAGGGCGGCACCACCAGATAGAGCGATACCGGGTGCTCGGCGGAAATCAGGTCGGCGATGCGCCAATCGCAGCGCGATGTGACTTCGGCCACGGTCGGGTCGCGGTACAGGCCGAGAAACGACATGGCGGTGGAGAGCACGCCCGATCGCTCGTTGTCCGACTTGTTGAGCACTTCGCGGGCAGCGGATGCGACAACCGGGTGAGGCGCATCGCCCAGGTGCTTCGTCGTCATCATCCGGTGCAGCGTCAGCTCGAACGGACACGCCGGGTCGCTGAGGAAGTTGGCGACGCCGCGCAGCGTCTTGTCCTCGCCTGCGTACAGAACATGCAAGATTGCACCGACCAGTAGCGCGTGGCTGGTCTTCTCCCAATGATTGCGCTTCTCTAACGCACCTTCAGGGTCAACCAGAATGTCGGCGATGTTCTGCACGTCGCGCACTTCATGTGCGCCGCGCCGGACTTCAAGCAGCGGGTTGTAGGCGGCCGACTGCCTATCGGTGGGGTTGAAAAGCAGGCAGTGCGAAAAGCGCGAACGCCAGCCCGCCGTGATCTTCCAGTTCTCTCCCTTAATGTCGTGAATGACGGCGGACGCCGGCCACGAAAGCAACGTAGGCACCACCAAGCCCACGCCCTTGCCCGAGCGCGTGGGTGCGAAGCTCAGGACATGTTCCGGCCCCTCATGTCGGAGGTATTGGTCGTCGTGTTGGCCGAGGAAGACGCCCGCCGGGAGGGTCAGTCCAGCTTTGCGGATGTCGACGGCATCGGCCCAGCGTGCCGAACCATAAGTCGTAACCAGCCGCGACTGCCGAGAACGCCATACCGACATGGCGATGGCGACGAGTAAAGCGAACAAACCGCTACCACCCGCAATCGCACCGCCTGTGTCGAAGACGTGCGGCGCGTAGGCATCAAAGAAGAACCACCATTCGAACAAGCGCCACGGGTGATAAACCGGTACACCTAGAAGATCGAACCAGGGCGATCCGAGGCGTACTTGATAGCCAAGGGTCGCTGCTGTCCATTGTGTGGCGCCCCAGACGCCGGCGATCACGATGCCGATTACCACAGCGATCTGGCCGAACAGAACGTTCGTCCCTTGCATGACCTGTCCTCCGATTTCTCCTGCGCTGGTGTCTCATTGAAAGCGTTGCACAGGGGGTGTCGCAGGCGTCAGGATCGGTTCTGGGCTAGTGCCGGTCAAAGACCGTTCGCAGCACAATGGTCGAGGGAAAAGAAAGAATGAGCGCGGTGGCGAGTCAAAGAAAAGCGCCGCAAGCGAAAGCGCACTGCGGCGCATACAGAGTTCCAAGCAAGTTACCCAAAAAAAGCCGTCAATGGGCCTTGCTTCCACTCATAGGCAATATTTAGATATCATGAAAAACGATGATATTTAAGATTGGAATAAAAATGAAAAATATCAAGAGTATGGATCTCAACTTGCTCAAGGCGCTGGACGCATTGTTAGACGAACGCAATGTGACACGGGCGGCGGCCCGTCTGGGACTAACCCAGCCGGCCTTGAGTGGCATGCTGACGCGGTTGCGCGAGAGCTTCGGTGACCCGCTTTTCGCGCGCTCGCAGCGGGGTATCGTTCCAACGCAGCGGGCGCTGGATCTAGGGATGCCTGTCAAGCAGGTGCTCGCCGAAATCGACGCGCTGCTCCAGCCACCTTCCTTCAATCCGGCCACCGCACAACTGACCTTCTCCATCGCCGCGACGGACTATGCGCTGCGTGCCGTTGCTGTCCCATTTCTATCGGCACTTAAACGGCACGCACCGCGTGTACGAGTCTCATTAGTGCCAGTCGAGAGCGGGCAGCTACAGAACCAGCTTGAGCGCGGTCAGATCGATTTAGCCCTCCTGACGCCAGAGATCACTCCGCCAAATCTGCATGCCCGAGAGCTGTTCAAGGAACACTATGTGTGTGTCCTGCGGGAAGACCATCCTGCGGCTATGGGGCGCAAGCTGACCGTTAAACAGTTCTGTGCTCTCGACCATGCGCTTGTTTCCTACGATGGTGGAGGTTTCCGCGGCGTCACCGACGATGCGCTAGAACAGTTGGGCAAACGACGCAGCGTCACACTGTCGGTCAAGAGCTTTCTGATCTTGCCAGACATCCTGCGTGCCAGTGACATGGTTGCGATCTTGCCGAGCCGCTTGGTCGCCGGTATGGACAAGCTGGCTATCTCCCTGCCGCCGGTGAAGATACCGGGGTTCACCAAGACGGCTGCTTGGCACGAACGCACCCATCACGATCCAGCACATCGCTGGATACGAGCACTGCTGTTCACTTCCTGTGCTAACAACAAGTAGGCAAGATCGCTCCTATCGTCATGCTCAGCACAACTCTACCTCGCACTACAAATAAGCAATCAGTCGGCTCAATTGGAGACGCGCCCTTTCGTAGCGCCGCTGCGAGATAGCCTAGTCGGTGGATGGCAGAACCTAGGCCTTGATATCATATTTTATGATATCAAAAATAGAAACTTAGGATTTCACTTATTGCAGATGGAGGCTCATGATTTGCTCCATGACCACTTGAATGACGCAGCCACCCCTGTTGCGTCATCGACATTTTGTGAAGGAGCTTCGATATGAGCAAGCAACAGAACGCCATCCTCTGGCCCGAAGGCTACACGCCGGGCTTTACTGAGAATTTCGCCTCCAATGAGATCATCGCCGCCGGCTTGAGCGCGGCCGACGTATGGCCTCTACTCGTCACACCATCGCTGTGGCCAAGCTACTACGCCAACTCGGCTAACGTGTGCTTTCATGACGGCAAAGGCCCGGTACTGGCCGACGGCGATCGGTTTTACTTCGAGACCTTCGGCTTCCCGGTAGAGGGGCAGTGCAACGAATACGTGCCACCTGCGGATGGGCAACCCGGCCGCGTGGCCTGGCACGGCTGGTCCGGCGAGGAAGGCACAGATACGCGCCTGGATGTGCATCACGCCTGGCTGGTTGAGAACCTGGACGGCAGGCGCGTGCGCATCCTCACGCAGGAAACTCAGAAGGGCAAACCGGCCGAGGAGCTGCACAACGCCAAACCCAACCCGATGATCAACGGCCATCAGGACTGGCTCGACAGCTTGGTCGAGGCAGCGCGCAAAGCCAAGCAGGCGTAGTGGTCTCCGGCCGCTTGATCCCAAGCGTCTGAACGGAGAAAACCATGATGAGAACTCCCCTCAGGATTCTGCTGGTCCTGACTTCGCAGGCAACGATGGGCGACGAACTGCTCAACCGCGAATGGTTCCGCAGTCGGACCGAAGCGAAGGTGCTGATCGAACGTTGGCGACAGTTCTACAACGAGCAGCGGCCGCATAGCGCGCATGCTTACAAACCGCCGGCGACGATCCGGCGCAACTGGATCCAATCCGATAGCATCCCCTCCGAACTCACTGCCTGACTGGCTACAAAGTTCGTACTCAGGTCACCTTGGCGCAGGCACTGAAGGTGGAGCCACCCGGAATGGGTGCTCCCACCGCCTTACGCGCACTGGCTCGAACTCTCCCGAGGCGCCGGCAAGCTCGTCACATAGCGACTAGAGAGAGGAGGTGACCGTACGAGTTCCCAGCGCCCGATCCACTCTGGGAGCTGGGTCGCCTAGCGACTACGCTACCAATGGAGCTAGCGATCAACTCGATAACTTGAGCGTGATAACGCCCAGGATGATCAACGCCACGCCAAGGTATCGCATCAGGGAGGTTGGGTCGCCATAGAAATGAATTCCGACTAAGAAAGTTCCCGCCGCTCCGATACCCGTCCACACCGCATAAGCAGTCCCAATCGGTATCTGACGCTGAGCAAGCCATAGGAAGGCGCCGCTAATTGTCATGAAAGAGACGGCTACTGCGACCCCACTCCAACGCGATGTTGGCTCTTGCGCCATTTTCAGCCCGACCGGCCATCCGATTTCAAACAATCCAGCCAAAACAAGATAGATCCAACCCATTGCGATTCTCCTTCAAATTTTTCATATCCGGCATACATACTCCGGCATGACCACCAGCTTAGAACTTCGGCGGCTCTTTAGGCGTGGTGTGGGGCACATCGCCATCTTCGTAAAAGCGCTTTCGCGTAGCCTCGGCAACCCGGTTACATAGTTGGTCGCCCAGCATTGGTCGATCCAACTTGCATTGCTTGCGCAACTCTTTCAGACGCTCAGGATTGAGCGCTAATTCATCGACTGTCGGAAGGTTGGCTTTATCTGGTTTCCCAGATGGGCTGCAGGCTGCCAATGTCGAGGAAAGCAATATGAGAGCAATCTTCTTCATGGTTAATTTTCTTTGGGAGATTGTGTGATGGTTTACCGCCGACCTTTGGCATCTGGAGATTTGATCGAATGAACGCGTTCCATGAAGCGAGTCAGCATTTCTGACGGCTCGCTGGCCGGCCGTAGTAGATAGGTCGTGAGCATTGGCGAACGTCCAGTCAGCGGCCGTGCGACCACCCCCTGTTCCCTGCTGGCTGTGATATGCGCGCCTCCTGTGAGGCCTAGTGCAAGTCCCGCCGAAACCAGGACCATCATTAGATCGCTGGAAGTCACGCGTTCGGCAATCAGTGGCTCTATGTCCACGCGACGTAGCACCCGTTCAACTTGCCGAGCATGGCCCTCACACGCCACCGCGTCGCAGAGCACCAGCGGATACCGCAACAGCTCTTCTAGGGGAATCTGTTTGTGGGATAGCAAGGGGTGCCGTGCGGGCACAGCTACCATCAGAGGGTCACTCCACACCGGCACGGCGATGATGCCTTCGCCGACTTCATCCGATTGAGCGAAGCCGAGATCGTACAGTTCGCCACACAATCCCTTGATTTGCTGTGCCAAAGGCACCTCGAAGAAGCGAACTTCCACTTCCGGCTCTTCCTGCCGGCAGAGCGCCAACAACGCAGGCAGGCGCGATGGCGTGATTCCATCAGACAATGCAATACGGAGCTGGCAATGAAAGCCATTGGCTGCGGCGTTCACACTGTCGCGCGCCTGCTGCAAAGCTGCGAAGACACGCGGCACGCTCTCAAAGAAGAGCCTGCCCGCACGAGTCAAGCGGGTGCTCCGAGTGGTTCTCGCAAATAGCGCTACGCCCAACTCTTCCTCAAGTTCCTTGATGGCGCGCGACAGCGGCGATGTCTCTATGTGGAGGCGCTCTGCGGCTCGGGCAAAGTGCAGCTCCTCTGCCACCGCCAGAAAGTAGCGCAGGTGTCGAATTTCCATGTTCGCATTCCTCATCACTCAGGCCTCACCACCTTCGCCTTGCGTCACGCTATTTAGCTAGCCTTCGCAAGCTGCTCCAGCATGTTTCTGCGATCAAACAGGAGAGCCGGATAATGCTTTTGCCAGGACGCCCCATTGCATGGCTGTCTCGGCCCGCGTGCGGATCAGCGAAGCCTGCGCTGACAGCACCCCGGCCTCAGCCTCGGCCACCACCGTGGCGTCCACTTGTCCCGCCTCGAACAGACGTCGGCTGCGATCGAGCTGACGCTCCGCGACTGCGACACCCTCGGCCTGATGCTCCAGTGCTGCGTGCTGCGTATGCCAACCGAGATATGCGTTCTCTACGTCCTGCAAAGCACTCAACAAAGTGCGCTCGAACTCCGCACGGGCAGCTCGGCTGCGCGCCTCTCCGGTCTCGATGCCGGCACGGATCGCGCCACCATCGAAGATCGGCAACGACACCCCGGCCCCAAGTGAAAAAATGTTTCCAGTGATGCGGGTTCCCACACTCTCTACGCGCTGCCGTCCGCCGCTCAGGTCCAACACCAGCCTGGGGAAGCGTTCGCCTTCGGCTGCGTTCCAGCGCGCGGTTTCGGCGGCGAACTTCGCTTCGGCGGCGCGCACGTCGGGCCGCTCACTCAGCAGGTCCGCAGGTATGCGTGTCGGTGTCCAGTCCGGGACGGCGAGCGACGCAAGAGTTGGGGAAGCTGCAGGCGCTCCGGGCGTTTGTCCCACTAGTACATCGAGTGCATGCGTCGCCTCGCCGCGCGCACGCCGCAGTTGCTCTTGCTCCACGCGCAGTGCGACGACGCCGGCGCGGGTACGCTCGATGTCGAAGCCGGTAGCTTGTCCGGCCTCGAACTTCCGTTGCATCAGCAAGACGAGTCGTTCTGCGGATGCCAGCCGCGCCGCGGCTAGCGCTTCGAGCTCACTGGCTTGGCGCTGCTGCACAGCCGCCGACACTGTTTCAAACGCGACCTGCCACCGCGTGGCAACCCACGCTTGTTCGGCTGCCACCGCATCCAGGCGCGCACCTTCTGCTGCCTGCGAAAGCCGTCCCGACAGGTCTGCCTCCCACGATGCGGACAACGTGGCGCGGCCATCATTGCCGATTGCAACGTTCTCTGAATAGTCGCGTCCTCGAGTTGCCTGCGTGCCCGCGGACAACGAGGGGAGCAGGGAGGCCCGTGCTCGCCGCGTGGCGGCCGATGCCTCGTCCACGCGCGCTCGCGCAATCGTCAGTTCGGTATTGCGCTCCAGCGCCGCCCGGACCAAGGCATTGAGGTGCGGATCGCCGTAGGCCGTCCACCAATCGACGGGAAGAGTACGGCGGGACGATTTGTCCAAGATGCCTTCACCTCCCTCTTCATTTGAGAAATGGGCCGGTACATCCAGGCGAGGTGGATCGGCAGAGTGCGGGGCATGGCTGCAGGCCGCAAGAAGCAGTAGCGGAGAAATCATGGCAATGAGGCGATAGCGTTCAAGAATTTGAGACATGGCAGCTCCTTGCGTTCCGAAAAAGTCTTGACGGACTGTTGTATGGCTTCTACTATACCGTCTGGACTGTATATGACTCAAGCTTTTTTGGAGCACGACCATGCCGCCCCGCGCGAAAACAAAGTTGCCCCCCCCGTCCACTGCCCATAGCAGCGCCGATGCGCAGCCCGGCCTCCAGCAAGGAGCCCAGCGAACTCGCGACCGCATCCTGCAGGCCGCCCGCGAACTGGTGCTGGAGGAAGGTGCCAGTCGCTTGACACTGGACGCCGTCGTTGTGCGGGCCGGGTTGAGCAAAGGGGCGTTTCTCTATCACTTCAAGACCAAACGCGATTTGTTCGTGACACTGATCGACGAGATGATCCGGGCGTTCGACGCGGTACAAGCCAATCACGAGCGCAGGTTTGCCGGAGATCCGGACCCCTGGCTGTCGAGCCAGGTGGAAGCGATGCCCGACGACGAGATGCAGAAGATGGGCGCAGCGCTGCTCGCGGCAGCTGCGGAAGATCCAACACTTCTCGACCCACTGCGCGAGTGGTACCGCGTGCAGTACGAACGCGTGCGTCGATCCCCGCGTGGCACCGAGACCGCGGCACTCATCATGCTGGCATTGGATGGCGCCCTGTTCGCCGATCTTCTGGGTTTGCCAATACTCGCACCCGCAGAGCGGCGGCATTTCTTTCGGGCGCTCCAGGATCTCGCCTCGGGCCATCTCGAACTTGTCCCGGCAAAAGGACGCACATGAGTCGCGTCCGTAGCGGTGTCATGACCGCGTGCGCACCGCGCTCCTTGGCGGTTGCTTGCACACTATCCATTTCGACTCTGCTCTCAGGGTGCGGAAACTCGCAATCCACCGTATCCGAGCCTCCGCGCGCAGTGAAGCTCGCCGCCGCGCAGTCGGATCTCCCGCATAGCTCTCGCATCGAATTGACTGGCTCGGCGCGAGCAACCGAGCGCAGCATCCTAGGATTTGAAACAGGAGGACGGATCGCCAAGTTGAACGTCGACGTGGGTGAACGGTTCTCCCGCGGCCAAGTCCTGGCAGAACTTGATGCGCAACCTGACCGGCTTCGCGTGACACAAGCGCAAGCATCCCTGGCGGCCGCCGAAGCCGGCCTGATGGATCGACGTGTACAGACAGATCAACAGCGCCGGTTGCTCGAAAGCGAAGTCATCTCCCCTGCTGCGTTCGAGAGCGCGAAGGCGCAGCTAGCGGTCGCAGAGGGTCAAGCGCGCACTGCCAAGGCGGCGCTTGGCCTGGCCGAACGAGCACAACGTGGCACGATGATCGTCGCTCCTTTCGATGGTGTCGTGGCGGAAAAGCTGGCTTTGGCGTTCACCGACATTGCTGCTGGTGCGCCGGTATTTCAGGTCGACGGCGTGCGCAGTGGCACTGAGATCATCGCGAACGCGTCTACTACACAGGCACCTCACATAGATGTCGGCCAACGCGCAGAACTGAGCTGGAGCGGAGCCGAACAACCAATCCGAGCGGTGGTACGTCGTGTCGGTCTGCGCGCCGAAAATGGCTCGCTCCTACCCGTGGTGCTAGTGCCTGAAGATAACGCGCAAGCGCGCGCACTTCGGCCAGGTATTCCCGTACAGGTCGTGCTCGACGCACCTGCGGCAACCTCCAAGACCTCTCGGCCCGAGACTGTATCCATACCTTATGCCTCGCTGGTGCTCGGCACGAAGCCGGGCGAGGCTTCCGTCTTCGTCTACACCCCTGAAGATAAGAAGGTGCACCGTCGCGCGGTGCGCTTCACGCCGGTACAGGAAGGAGACAGCGCGCGCGTCCTCGCTGGACTCAAGCCCGGCGAGACGGTGGTTGCCGCCGGAGGAGGATGGCTCACCGATGGACAGCCAGTGACACCACTGGAAGCCACCACTCAATTGACCAAGCGCTAACGCGATCCACCAGGTTACTTCATCATGAAGATCACCGAGATGGCGCTGCGCGCCAGTCGACTTACCTACTTTGTAGCGCTCATCATTTTCGTCGCCGGCATCGCGACCTTCCTGAATTTTCCTTCTCAGGAGGAGCCGACTGTCACGGTCCGCGATGCGATGGTCACGGCGTTGAACCCGGGGCTGCCCGCCGAACGCGTTGAGCAACTCATTGCCCGGCCGATCGAGGAGCGCTTGCGCGAACTGGCAGAGGTCAAGCGCGTGACGAGCACCGTGCGCGCAGGCAGCGCCATGATCCAGGTCACGATCTGGGACCGCTACACCGACTTGGCACCGATCTGGCAGCGCGTCCGGGCCAAGGTCGCCGATTCGAAGGATGCCTTACCACAGAGCACGATGGGGCCTTTCGTCGACGAAGACTTCGGCCGCGTCGCGGTTGCCTCGATTGCGGTCACTGCACCAGGTTACTCCATGAGCGAGATGCGCGTCGCGCTCAAGCAGATGCGCGACCGCCTGTACACCGTGCCTGGTATTGAGCGCATCACTTTCTACGGCCTGCAGGAAGAGCGCGTCTATCTCGAATTCGATCGGCCTAGGCTCGCGCGATTGGAGCTGACACCACAGGGGGTGATCGACCAACTCGTCAAACAGAACGTCGTCGCTTCGGGTGGACAAATTGTTGTCGGCGGCATCAATGCAACCTTGGCGGTCAGTGGCGAAGTGCGTGACGCTCCCTCCCTGCGAGCAATGCCGATCGCGCTGCCACGACCGCAAAGTAGTACGGCGCCCGTGCCGACGATCGCATTGGGTGAACTGGCGCAGGTGAGTGTGCGGCCAGCCGATCCGCCGGAATCTGCTGCCATCTACAAAGGCCAGCCCGCTGTCGTCATGGCGGTTTCGATGGCCTCCGGTCAGAACGTGGAGCAGTTCGGAAAAGCGCTCAAAGCACGGGTTGCAGACCAGGAGAAGCTGCTGCCGGCGGGTTTCGATCTGTCATACGTCACTTTCCAGGCCGATGTCGTCAAGCACGAGATGGGCAAAATGAACCACGTCATGATGGAGACGATCATCGTCGTCCTCGGTGTCGTCGTGCTATTTCTCGGTTGGCGCACCGGGATCATCGTGGGCATGATCGTGCCGTTGACGATCCTCAGTGCACTCATCGTCATGCGCGCGATGAACATCGAGCTTCAGAACGTCTCGATGGGCGCCATCATCATTGCGCTCGGCTTGTTGGTGGACAACGGCATTGTGATTGCCGAAGACATCGAACGCCGCCTGGCCGGTGGCGAAGATCGTAAGCATGCCTGCCTCGAGGCGGGCCGCACGCTCGCCATTCCGCTGCTCACGTCCTCGCTCGTGATCGTGATCGTGTTCTCGCCGTTCTTTTTTGGCCAGAACGCCACGAGCGAGTATCTGCACAATCTCGTGGTCGTGCTGGCACTGACGTTGTTCGCTTCGTGGCTGCTGTGCCTGACTGTCACGCCCCTATTGTGCTACCACTTCGCCAAACCCCATCACAAGCAGGAGCAGGGCGACGCCTATGACACCCGCTTCTACCGTGGCTACCGGCGCGTACTGGAGTGGGTGCTCCACCATAAGGCGGTCTATGTAGCGTCGATGATCGCGGCGCTTGCCATTGCGCTGTATGGCTTCACCACCCTGCCGTACGATTTCATGCCCAAGTCCGACCGGCTTCAGTTCCAGATTCCGGTGCAGCTCGCCCCCGGTACCGACTCGCGCGAAACGCTCGCCCGCGTGAAGCAGATCAGTGGTTGGCTGGGCGACACGAACATCAATCCAGAAGTCTCCGATCACATCGGCTACGTCGCCGATGGTGGCCCGCGCTTCATCCTTAGCCTGAATCCACCACTGCCGGCATCGAACATCGCGTACTTCGTTGTCACATTGAAGCCGAAGAGCGACATCGACGCCGTCCTCGCCCGCACCCGCAGCTACTTTGCGCAAGCACATGGCGACGTGCGCGCCGAGCCCAAGCGTTTCTCGCTCGGTGCGACCGAGTCAGGGACTGCCATTTATCGCGTCAGCGGTCCGGATGAGGAGGTATTGTTGGGGGCCGCGTCCAAAATCGAAGCAGCGCTGCGCAAGCTGCCCGGCACCATCAACGTCAAGAACGATTGGGATACGCGCGTTGGCCGCATCGACGTACGGGTCGACCAGGACCGCGCGCGTCGGGCGGGCGTGACGACTGAAGACATCGCTGGCGGGCTGGATGTCCGCTACAGCGGCAGATCGATCTCGGTTATTCGCGACGGTGACACCTCCGTCCCGATCGTCCTGCGCAGTATCGTAAGCGAGCGTCGCAGCACGGCAGACGTAGGCGCGACGCTCATCTATCCCACCAACGGCGGTCCAGCGGTGACGCTGGCTCAGGTCGCAGACGTATCGCTCGCGAGCGAGCCCTCGGTCATCCAACGGCGCAATCTCATCCGCACGATCACCGTGCAAGGACAGAACACCTCTTACACCGCCCAGGAGATCATCAACCGCCTGGCGCCTAGCGTCGCTGCCCTGGACCTGCCCGCGGGCTACTCGGTTGAACTTGGCGGCGAGATCGAGGAAGCCGCCGAATCGAACGCCGCGCTGTCGACCTACATGCCCCTCGCATTTCTGGCGATGCTGATGCTGTTCGTATGGCAGTTCAATTCTTTCCGCAAGCTCGGTGTGATCCTCGCGACGATCCCTTTCACGCTTATCGGCGTGGTATTGGCTCTGAAGCTGACCGGCACACCTTTCAGCTTCATGGCGACCTTCGGCGTACTGGCCCTGTTCGGGATCATTGTCAACAACGCCGTGCTCTTGCTGGAACGCATCGACCAGGGGCTAGCGGAAGGCCTGCCACGCCATGAAGCCTTGGTTGGGGCCGCGATACAACGGCTTCGTCCAATCGTGATGACCAAGGTCACCTGCATTTCGGGACTGGTGCCACTCATGCTCTTCTCCGGACCATTATGGAAAGGGATGGCGATCGCGATGATCGGTGGGCTGGCACTCGGAACGCTGGTGACGTTGGGCTTGATTCCGCTGCTTTACGAAGTCCTGTTTGGAATCAAGCGAATTGGGCCGTGGAACCTGAGTGTCGCCACCGCGCATGGAGATCGCTCATGAGTCTCTTGCGAGCCGCCGCGTGCTGCGCATTCTCAGAATTCGTATGCACCCACGCTTCATGCGTATGTCTCGCTAGGCTTATGCGATTCAGCACCCATCCGCTGATCTGGAAATCCTGGTCGATTGTCATTGCCGCAGGGGTTCTAGGAGCGGGCTATCCACTGGGCCTGCGGGCCATCACGGCGGGCGGTCCGATGCGCTGGGTCGGCCTCTGTGTGGCAGTGACGTGCATGGCGGCCAGCGGCGCACTTTTGTGGTTCGCGCTCAAGCGGATTCCGATCAGCGCGGCCTCTGCAGCCTGGGCAGGAATCGGGCTACTTGGAAACTTGGGCGTCGGCGCCCTCCTACTAGGCGATGTCGCATCGGTAACGCGCTGGTCTGGCACCGCCCTCATCGCAGCAGGCATTGCCTGTCTTAGTTTCGTTTGATCAAGGAGACCCATTATGAAGAGCAAAACTGCATTGATCCGCGGCGGCATCTTTTTTTGCGTAGCAGGCGCGCTCTCTGGATGCGCGACCAACAGCATGACGCGCTCCGGATTTCTCGGCGACTACGAGAAGTTATCGCCGACACGATACGAGAACGTACTGATGTACCGCGCAGCGGGATTCGAGCCCAAGCGTTATGCCGCTGTCGTGGTGGAAGAAGCGCAGATCAAGACCGCCTCGGGTCGCATCGATGGGCTCGATGACGCGCAGCAGCGCGAAGTGCTAGACCATGTGACGAGCGAACTGAAACGCCAGGAAGGCAAAAGTCCCGCCCCCCCAGGTGGCGCGGGACAGGTTCGGGTGCGTGTAGCGGTCACCGAACTGCAGACACCGAATCGGGCAGTCAATGCAATGACGACCCTGCTGGTTGGACCCGTGACGACGGGTGGTGCCAGCCTAGAGTTCGAAGCAGTCGATTTAAGGACGGGACGCCGGGTTGCTGCCGCCAGTTGCTTCGAGCGCGGCAACGTCATTAAAGAGTTCGCCGGTTCGTACACATTGCTGGGTCATGCCAAAGCGGCGATCACGAACTGCATCGAGCGCATCGACAGCGCTTGGCGGGACACGCAGCCATGAGCAACGCTTCACAGGCTTGGCTCCGGCAGGATGCCATGGTCGGCGGTGATCACAAATGGCTGGCGGGTGGCGACTGGACGATAGAGCACTACGCCAGTCTGGCAAAATCCGTGTCCGCCGCCCGCATCAGTCATGCCGAGGGGTACGCCACTCCCTTACTCGACTGGACGCAAGTCCAGAGACTGGACACCGCCGGCGCGGCTCTGCTGGTGGAAATTCTCGGGCCAGACTCGATACTCGACCGGCCGGAGGCAGCTCCAAATCTGTCCTCGGATCGCCTCGCCCTAATGAGAGCGCTGGCCGCCGCTGCTACCGATCAGCAGAAGACGGAGAAAGCAGCGGTGAGCGGGAATCCTCTGCTCCGCGGTCTGGGACGCATAGGCCTGACCTTGGAACAGGGCTGTCGTGCGTGTCTTGGTCTGGCCGGGTTCGTGGGCCAGATCATCGAAACATGGAGCCGTACCGTTCGTCACCCGCGTCGCTGGCGCGCGACCTCGGTGATCGCTCAAATCCAGCGATCAGCGGTGGACGCCATTCCCATCGTGGCGCTACTGAGCTTCATGGTAGGAATGGTGGTGGCGTTCCTGGGAGCAACGGTGCTGGCCAACTTCGGTGCGAGCATCTTCTCGGTGCATCTGGTCGCCTTCTCGTTCATGCGCGAGTTCGGAGTGCTGCTCCCGGCCATATTGATTGCAGGCCGTACCGCAAGCGCGTACACCGCCCAAATCGGTTCGATGAAGGCAAATGAAGAGATCGATGCGCTTCGCTCCAACGCGCTCGACCCCATCGAGTTACTGGTGCTGCCACGCGTGCTGGCGCTTCTTGTGTCCTTGCCACTGCTCACCTTAGTAGGCATCTTGGCTGGCATTGCGGGCGGCGCCACCGTATGCGCACTGAGCTTGGAAATTCCTCCCGCACAGTTCCTTGCCATCGTGCAGGAAAAAATCGAGGTGCGCCATTTTCTTGTCGGAATGAGCAAGTCCCCGCTCTTCGCGGTGATGATCGCCGCTATCGGCTGCCATGAAGGGTTCAAGGTCGCCGGTAGCGCTGAGTCGGTAGGCGACCACACGACGTCTAGTGTCGTGCAATCAATCTTCATGGTGATCCTGATAGACGCCATCGCTGCACTGTTCTTCATGGAGATGGGCTGGTGAGCGCGGTGAAGCAAGACACCGACAACGGTGTGCGACACGCTATTGAAGTGCGCGGCCTGGACAACAGGTTTGGAACCCAGCAGGTCCATCAGGACCTAGACCTGGACGTGCGGCGCGGGGAAATCCTTGGCGTGGTGGGAGGGTCAGGCACCGGGAAATCCGTGCTCTTGCGTAGCGTCGTCGGGCTGCAGAAGCCGCATTCGGGCGTGGTCCGTATCGGGGGGCGCGACCTACTGCGAGCCCAATGGCTTGCGCGCGCGCGTATGGAGCGAAGGTTCGGCATTCTGTTCCAGAAGGGCGCGTTGTATTCATCGCTGACCGTCTTGGAGAACGTCGCTCTTCCTTTGATCGAGCATGTCGGTCTGGCGCGGCCTCTTGCCGAGCGTTTGGCAAGAAGCAAGCTGGGCTTGGTGGGGTTGCCTGCCGGAGCGGGAGACAAGTATCCGGCCTCGTTGTCCGGAGGCATGGTGAAACGAGCAGCACTGGCGAGAGCCTTGGCGCTTGATGCGAACATCCTGTTTCTTGACGAACCCACCGCAGGACTGGATCCAATCGGGGCTGCATCTTTCGACCAATTGATTCTGACCCTGCGCAATGCACTGGGCCTCACGGTGTTTCTGGTAACCCACGACCTCGATACGCTGTACACCATATGCGACCGTGTCGCGGTCCTGGCGAACCAGAAGGTACTCATCAACGACGGCATCGAGGCAGTCGAGCGCTTCAAGCACCCGTGGATACAGGAATACTTTCACGGCCCCCGTGGCCGTGCGGCCGCACAGGCCACTGGTGCTTCCAGCCAAGAGACGCAGCCATGAAACCCCTCCGCATCTGCATCATTCTTCCGTCGCGCACGCATTGGGCTGGGCGCACGCAATATTTAAACTCTGAGAACGAGGTGGTCTGATCATGGAACCACGTGCCCATCATGTATTCATTGGTCTGTTCGTCGTGCTGCTCGGTGCGATTGGTATTGGCTTCGCGCTTTGGCTCAGCGACACACGTTCCGACCACGATTACCAGTATTACCGGATTATGTTCGATGAGCCAGTGACCGGGCTTACGCCCGGCAGCCAGGTTCAGTACAGCGGAATCACGATTGGCGAAGTCGTTGCACTTTCTCTTTCACCGCGAGACCCAAGGCGGGCGATAGCGCGCGTACGCATCAATGCCACCATCCCGGTCCGGCAGGATACCCGCGCTGAATTGGTCATCACGGGAATTACCGGCAACGCGGTGATCGAGTTGAGCGACGGTGGGCCAAACGTGCCATTGCTGGATCGGAGAGAGGACGAGGAACCGTTGATCCTCGCACCACGTTCGGCGATGGCATCCCTGGTCTCCGGTGAGGGGAACAGCATGACGACACTCAACGGCATCTTGCTGCGCACGCAGGAGTTACTGTCGAAGGAGAATTTGGCTCTTGTGCACCGCAGTCTGGTGAATCTTGAACAGACCACGGGCGCGGTCGCTGACCAGAGGGCCGAGATCGCGACGTTAATCAGCAATCTGACCGAAGCAAGCAGAGAATCGACAGCTGCCGTGCGCCAAGCAAATAGCACTCTTCGCGATGCCAACCTGCTACTAAATAACGATGGTAAGCAAATCATGGTGAACACGCGTGATGCAACGGCATCCCTCGAACGCGCCGCTTTCAGGGTTGAGACGCTACTGCAAAACAATCAGGAATCGCTGAACCAGGGCTTGGCCGCCACAGGTCCTGCCATGCACGAACTCCAGCAGGCGCTGGCCAATCTAAACACCGTGCTGCGCCGACTGGATCGCAATCCGGCGCAATACCTGCTCGGTGGAGAGAACATTGAGGAAACCAAGCCGTGAACACTTCCGCCAGGATGATTCCCGTCGCTGCCGTGACTATGACGCTAGTACTCGGCTTGTCCGCGTGCAGTGTGCTTCCCAAAGCAGCTCCAATGGTCACCTACAAATTGCCCGACTATCACATCGCCCAGGCGGAGAGTACGCCGCGCGCCGTTCCGGGACCCGGGGCGCTGCGCGTCTACGCCCCTGAGAGTAGTCGCGTCCTGGATTCGGAGCGGCTGTTCATTGCGCAGCCCGATGGTCGCTTGTCGGCTTGGCAAGGAGTGCGTTGGGCCGACCCCGCACCGGTGCTGCTGCGTGACCGAATCGTCGAAGCCTTCATGCGCGATGGGCGGTCGACTTCCGTGATTACCGATAGCACCCCAATGAGCGCCGATATGGAGTTGCGCAGTACGCTGCGGGCGTTCCAGCTCGAATACCGCGGCACTGAAGCGATCGCCGCGGTTCGGCTCGATGTGCAACTGGTCGATCCGGCCAAACGGACTGCTATTGCCAGTAGACGCTTCGAAGCAATCCAAGCCACAGGCAGCAAGCGAGAGGCCGATGTGGTGAGCGCGTTCGGTGTCGCCACGGATATATTGGCCGGGCAGATCGTTGAATGGGCAGTTCAGGTCGGGGCAGCGCGTTTGCGAGTTGCACCGGAATTGGCAAGCAACCATGCACCCACAGCGTCGTCGATAAGCACAGACTAGTCGTCTTAACGGAGCACAGAAGCTAGGGCCAAAACGCTGCTCGACACCTTAACTCGGTACGACAGCCTACGGCCCCGATCCAATCCCAGGACCTCTTTGCCGTCCAACCTCCCATGACACACCGCCGCCGCGTACAGTCGCGGCGATCTGCTGCCCCAGTCGTGGCTCGATTATCGGCCGCCAAGGCACCAGACTGAATCCCATGCCGTCATCGAGCAGCGCATAGCGACCGCTGGCGAGCATGACCGAGCGCCGGTAGATGCCGGCTACGCGCTGCCCGTCTGTGACGTGCCGATGCTCCAATCCGCTATCGGCGGCAATGTGCTGGGCGGCCTGCGCCAGCTCCCGATTGCGCAGCGTTTCCAGCAGATTCCGGGAGAGAATCAGCCGCTGCCCGCGCCGCTGGGCCAGCCCCTGTTCTTCGAGGAAGTCGGCGCGCTGCTGCAAGGCTTGCCTAGCATCGCCGCCAAAGCCCAGGTCGCCCAGTCCCTTGCCGCCGCCGATCAACTGCTGATCCAGCCAGGTCGCGCCGATGACGCGGGCCTGCCGTTCAATCGGCAGATGCGATTTCAGTTCGACCGCCACGCCGCCCAGCCGCTGCGCGTCGTACTGGCGGCCACGCTCGGCCAAGTCGTCCGGCACCTTCCATAACCCCTCGGCCACGCGCTCCACGATGCCGGCCCGCCGTAGGGCTTCCAGCCGGCGGATATGGGCCGCCACAGCCTCTTGCGGGTCGCGGCCGGGCTTGGCTCGGCCTTGCTCGATCGCCAGGTGGTGATCGGTGCGGTACAGGCCATTGCTCGCCAGCGTGGCGATGTTCTTGTCGGCCGCCCGCACCTCGGCGGAACCGCGTACCTCCACCACCGCGCCGATGGGATAGTTCGCCAGCTCGTCGCGGGCGTCCAACGCGACGTAGTGGGCTTTGCCGTCCAACCCGTCGATGACCAGATAGCCGCGGTCGTGCAGCTCGTCGGCCAGACCCTTAGCAGCCACGCGACCGACGATAGTGCGGCCGTCGTCGCCCGGCTCGAACACCGCCAGCTCGCGAGGCTTGCCGCTCATGGCCCGCTGCATCGTTCGGATGATGTCGCCACGCTCGCCCAGGGCACGCAAGGTCTTCTCCGCGTCCGCATGGACGGCCCAGGTGCCGGGCTGCACCTCGTCGGCCAGGCCCAGGCGCTGCAAGTGTTGCAGGCGGCCGATCAGCAGCAGGCGCTGGCGTTGCAGCCGGGGTTCGTTGAAGCGTTCGATCTGCACCCGGCCATCCTCGCCGGCCTCGCGCTGCAACGTGCGGTCGAGGCTCGTCCACCGCTCTTGCTCCACCTCGCGCTGCAAGGTCTGCTGGATCTCCAGTTCGGTGCGCGGCCCCAGCCATTCCGTCGCCAGCTCGGCGGCGCGATGGCGGAAGCCGTGGGCGATGTAGTCGCCCGCGATGATGAGGTCTTTGCCGGTATCGTCGCGTCCGCGCACGATCAGGTGCGTGTGCGGGTTGTCGGTGTTCCAGTGATCGACCGCCACCCAATCCAGCCGCGTCCCCAGGTCGGCCTCCATCCGGTTCATCAGGTGCCGGGTGTAGGTGCGCAGGTCGTCCAGCTCCGCACTGTCTTCAGGTGAGACGATGAAGCGGAAATGATGTCGGTCGTCCTGGCAGCGTTCCTTGAAGGCATCGAGGTCGGCTTCGTCGGTCTGCGGCCCGTAGGCACGGCCCGGCTCGCCGTTCCGGCCGGCACCGTCGCGCTCGATGTAGCGCAGGTGCTTGGCGAGCGACTGCGGACTGGCGTTGCGCTGGTTGACCAGCAGCGTCTTGATGGTCACGCGCCGTGACATAGGGGTCAGCTTTGCGCCTGCGAAGCGCGCCGCCGTATGGCCGCGTCCAAGCCGTGAGCCGGGCCGCTGGCCGGCGTGCTGGCCGCTCCCGCCAGCGGTAGGACGGCGCACCGCCGACTTGCCGCCGCTGGCCTTGCCAGCCTGCTTGAGCACCTTGGAAACGAAGCTCTGGCCCTGGCCTTTGCCTCGGTTCTTCGGCGCGCCAGGGCGCACCCAGAAATCATGGTCGCCGCGGTCGGTCATGGCTGTGCTCCCTGCAAGCTCCGGCGTGTCCGAGCGTGCGAAGCACGCGGACATGCCTGCATCGGCGCGTGCCTCGCGCCCCACGCGGCACGGCGGCGAAGCCGCGCCGTGCCGCGCCACCCCCACGTGCAGACTGGCTTTGCGGGCGGCAGAGTGCCGAACCCTTTTGTCTTGCCTTCCGCCTTTGCCCCTCGCTGACGCTCCGGGCAGCGGCGGCCCGGCGGCGTTGCTGCGCGAGCAGCCAGCGCGCCGGCGAACGCAGCGACGGCCAAAGGCCGGGCGCATTCGAGGCAAGACGCCTGCACATGGGAAGGCAGCGCGAAGTGCGGCGCCCGATACGTAGGATCGGCGCTCGCACGGCACGCGCGACGACATGAGGAAAGCCACGGGATCGGCACGCCCGATGGCACGACAAGATGCACGGCAACGTGCAGTGAGTCGGCGGCCATCATGGGTGGGCCTCCAGCCAGATCGGGCGCGCGACGCCGATCACGGCAGATGCGCTGACCGGCCCGAAATACCGGCTGTCGAACGACGCCGGATTGGTCACACTGAGAAGGAACAGTTCGCCAGGCCGAAGCTGCCGGCACTGCGGCCAGGATGGCAGCGGGCGGCCCAGCCGGTCGGCGGGCCGAACGGCAGCCACCGGCACGCCGTCGATCCACACCAGCGCATCGAAAACGCAAACGTGCTGCGGCGCGACTGCGCCTACACGTTTGAGCAGCGGCACGCGCACCGGCAGATAGCCGCGCTGCGCAGCGAGTGCGGCGGCCGTGGTCGGCAGCGGCACCAGCACGATGCTGTCCACGGACAAGGGACGTGGCAGCGAGGCGGTGCGTGGGTCGAACGGGTCGATGCGATACCAGCCGACCGCCACGCTGTCGGACGGGTTGTAGATCAGGCGCGGCAGCGGATGAACGAAGGACGCCCAGGCCAGCGCAGCGAGGCCGCAGGCGGCGAGGCCCGCGAGCACGATGCGAGCGCGCAAGCGTGAGCGGGTGTGCGAGCGAGGACGCGGCGCAGTGCCGCCAGTGGAAACGGCGGTCATGGCAGCGCCCTCCCGGTCAGCCAGGCGGCGTGCCGCTCGGTGGTGTATTCGGGCAGCGGCAGGCGCGCAGCAAGCCGGTTGGCGAGCGTGCGCCAGTACGCGGGCGAGACGGCGATGGCTGCGATGCCCAGCGCCTCGATGGCGTCGATGCGCTCCAGCACGGCGCGCACTTGCCCGTCGCCCTCGGCGTGCAGCAGCAGGCGCGCGCCCGGCTGCACGCCGGGGATGCGCTGCGCGCCGTCCAGCGGCGTGCAAGCCTGCATCACCATGAGCTGCCAGCGCACGGTGCCGAAATCGTTGGACTGCCAGCGCACGCGGCAGAACACCGCACCCGGCAGGAACACCGCGCTACGCCGCCAGCGGTCGAGCTGGTGCGTGCGCGCGGGTTCGCCGAAGCGCAGGTAGAGCTTGAAACGGGCCTCGATGTAGGCCAGCGCCACGCGCGTCAGCGGCGCGCTGGCGGGCTGGCCGGAAGGCGCGCTGAATGATGGCTGTGGCGCAGCCGTGGCCGCGCCAGCGGCAGGCGCGGCAGCAGGTGCAGTGGATGCGGTCATGGTGTGTTCTCCCTGCGGTTCTCGGAAAACTCCCGCTCCAGCAGGCCGCGCAGCAGGTCGGCCACGGTCACGCCTTGCGTGAAGGCCGATACCTTGATGCGCGCCCGCATGGCGGGCGTGATGTCGAGCGTGAGGCGGGCGGTGTAGAGGTCGCCCTTGCCCAGCGCATCGGCGTCGCCTTGCCGAATCCACGCTTCAGCGTGCGGATTCGCGGGCGGACGCGCGCCTATGCCGACGCGCTTTGCTGCGCGCTTGCCGTTCGGTGGTGGCTTCGCTGTCATGTCGTCCACCGCAGCAGTTCGTCCACCAGGACGGTGATTTCACGGGCGGCGGCGCTGTCCGGTGCCGTCTCGCGTGCAAGCCGGCCAGCGGCCACGCTGTCGGCGAACACGATGCGCTGATGCACTTCCGCGCGCAGCGCAGGAAGCGGCTGGTCGGCGAGCGCCTGGCGTGCTTCGCGCCCGATCACGGTGGTACTGACACGCCGGTTGATGACGAAGGCCGCGCGCAGCGCAGGCCGAAAGACTTGCGCCTCGCGGATCAGCGCCACCATCTCGGCGCTGGCCCACAAGTCGTAGGGGCTGGGTTGCACCGGGATCAGCACGCGCTCGGCCGCCAGCAGCGCGGAGCGCGCCAAGGCGGCGATGCGCGGCGGGCCGTCGATGACGACGTGATCGGCGCGGCGTGCCAGCTCTGGCGCTTCCTGATGCAGCGTCTCGCGTGCGAGGCCCACGGCGCTGAACAGCCGTGGCAAGCCTTGCTGGCTTCTGCGTTGCGTCCAGTCCAGTGATGAACCCTGCGGGTCGGCGTCCAGCAGCACGACGTGCTGGCCGCGCATTGCCAGTTCGCCAGCGATGTGGGTGGCGAGCGTGGTCTTGCCCACGCCGCCTTTCTGGTTGAGTAGCGCGACGATCATGGCTTGGCCCTCCATGTTGGAAAGCCCGGCTGTTGCTGCTGCGTTGATGGCCGCGTGGCGGTTATCCACCGCAGCGGCGTTTCCCTACTAAAAGTTAGAGAAATTAAGTTAGGGAAGTTAGAGGGCGCGCAAACCCAGTGCTGGCGCGGGTTTGCGGCCGATTTTGTTGCCTGATAGCACGATAGTTCGTTGCCTGATAGCACGATACTTCTGTTGCCTGATAGCACGAGTCCGTCCACAGGCTCTCCCGCACTTATCCCCGTGCCGTGGACGGCACGGGCCGGAACGTGAGCAGCGGCGACGAAAGCCCGGATACGTGCTCGATGCCCAAGTGGTAGCCGGGCAAGGACTGCCGCGCGACCAATGCCCGCAGGTCGGCGGCGAAGTCGTAGTAGCGCGCCACGCTGCCCGATTTGCGGTACAGGTGCTGAAAGTCGAACTGCCAGCCGTGTTCCTGCCTGCCGCCGTGCTTGCGCACCAGGCGGTACAGCCACCGCTCGATGCCGCCGGTCAATCGGAAATACGCCGGGTCGATGGTCAGCACCAGGGCGGCGTCGATCACGCCCGCATAGAACCAGTCCGGCAGGATCAGCTCGATGCCCAGCGGCGTGCCGCTGGCATCGGCCAGTTCCTTCCATTCGTTGATCCATGAGAACCGATGCAGGCGCCGGCCTGTCGTCTCGCGGATGGACGTGGCCACGGTGGTCGATTG
Source organism: Pseudomonas sp. PA-7-1E (assembly GCF_021605325.1). Lineage (NCBI taxonomy): Bacteria > Pseudomonadati > Pseudomonadota > Gammaproteobacteria > Pseudomonadales > Pseudomonadaceae > Pseudomonas > Pseudomonas sp. PA-7-1E. The sequence goes on along the minus strand of NZ_WKFA01000013.1, from coordinate 60,666 downwards.
CAGGCGATCCAAGGCCGCTTTGAGGCGCTGGTAGTCGCGCAGCGACGTGCCGCGCCCGATGAAGCGCAGGATCTCGTAGGGCGTGGCCTGCATCAGCCGCGACGGGCGCAGGCCCGCGTCGCGCGCTTCCACGATCTGGCTGGCGGCCCAGATCAGAATGTCGGCATCCCAAATCGTGGCGATGCCGTGCTCGGCTGTGCCCTCCACGCGGATCGTGACGTTGCCGGCCCGGAAGTCGATTGGCGCAACGCGCCGAGACTTCGCCAGCGAGAAGAACGGAAAGGCCATCAAGTCCTGGCTGTCGCGCGGCGCCATGTCGCCCGGCAAGGCGCGGAACAGGTCGAGCTGTTCGCGCTCTTGCATCGGCCGCTGCCGCACGGGCAGCGCGGGGCTGGACATGACGATGGCCTGACGCGCGCCAGCGATCAGCGCGCACGGCTGTCCGCCGAGTGGTGCTCGGCGTACTCGGGATCGGAAGTCGTCTCGAAGCTGCGGTCGGCGGCCCAAGCATCGAGGTCGGCCACGGCGTACATGACGCGCCGGCCGAACTTGCGAAAGCGTGGGCCGCCGCCGATCACGCGCTGCTTTTCCAGCGTGCGCGGCGACAGGCGCAGGTACTCGGCGGCTTCGTCGTTGGTGAGGTAACGCTGCGGCTGCGCGGCAGCGGTCGAGACAGTGGCGGCAGGCCGCAAGGGAGCGGGACGCATGGTGTGAACCTCCATCGGTTGAAAACGACCAGCCACACAGCGCGACCGGATGGAGGCAGTCTCAAGAAGCGAGGGGTTTTCGATCAGGGACGTTTTGCGTCGGCTGCAAAACGTCCCTTCTCAAGCGGCGCAAGCTGTGCTAGGCGGCGATAGCCGCCGCGCATCAGCGCATCGCCGCGCCGTACCAGACGGCGCACGCGGGCGCGCAGATCACCGTCGGCGTGCCAGTCGGCCGCCACGGCATCGGCGCCGAACAGCCCTTCGGCGATTTCGCGCAAGGACGCGCCCGCCAGGGCTGCGTCGAGCGCCTGCAAGGTGTGCAGTTCCAGCAGCGCGGCGAGTGTCGGCCGGGGCTTCGTATCGGCCATGTCGGAGCTGGGCAGATGCCCATGCACCGGCGCGGCAGCGCCGCCGCGGTGGGCATAGGCGACAGCCATGCCGTCCTCCAGGCCGGGCGCCAGCACGAAGCGCACGCATCGGCCAGGGCTGCGCGCGATCAGCGCCAGCCCTTTGCCGTCATGCAGCAGTTGCTTGTGCCCAGGGATGTGCCAGAACGCAAAGACCGCCGCATCGAGCGGCGGGTCGGCGTCGGGATAGAGCTGCACCACGGCAGCGTGGCCGGGCAGCCAGGCTGGATGCGCGTCGCGCACATCCAGCACCGGGTCTTCCAGAAGGCGCAAGCCCCAGCGATGCGCCGCGTCCTGTGCCGCCTGCGGCCGGCGATGACGGCGCAGCCAGTCGAGCCGGTAGTCGGGATGCCTGCGCAGGTATTCCCAGGCGAGCGCGAGGTCGTCCAAATGCAGCGCGTACAGGTACGCGGCAGTCGGATACCAAGGCTCGGCGCTGCGATCGACCATGACGCAACCTCCCTGCGAACAGGACTGGCCGCCACGGAAGAACTACGCGCTACATCGGTATCGTCAGAACGTCATGGGTTAAAAAAGATGGATGGACCTGTCAAGACCGATTGGCTCCGACGCGTTGCGGTAGTCGTCTCAATGGCGGGGCAGCGGCGCCCCAGCCGTGGGACGCCGTATCGTCCAGCCTGCCGCAGCCCGCGCGGGGCATCATGTCTATTTGGATCAGACTGGCGTGGGTATGCCGCAATAATCCCGATTGAGACTTGCCCGGTATGACAAAAGACTGAAAAAGTCACAGTCGGCGGTGGTCAATCTGGAATGGCCCCGTCTCGCTCGGCTAGGCGGGTGTACTCCGACAGCGTGCGCGTGGGCCGGAAATAGAGGTCGCGCAGTACGGGCTGCTGGCGCGGCCCGACGATGCCGGCCAGCTCGGACAGCTTGACGGTGCCCTGCGCGGGCATCCCGATCCCCAGGTCGATAAGGCCCCAAGCGGTGTCGCCATCGGCGGGATCGAGCGCCGCCAGCAGCCAAGTCACATGCGCGTCGGGCGTGAACAGCCGCACCACGGGCACCGGGTCGATGGCCCGGCCAGCGGCACGGGCCTCGCCGTTGGCGAGCAGTTGCGCGCGCTCTGGGTCGGTGGCGAGTGGCTGGGGCATGGTCGGTAATCCCACGAATCCAATGATGCACGGATGCGGTTTCGCGCCAAAGCGCAGAACTGCCGAGCCGGATTTGTGCCTTCGTGCGCAAGCACGGACGCGGTTCCGTGGCTTTGCTGGAACCCGCCGATGCGGATTTCCGTAAAGGCACAAAAACGGATAGCAACACCAAATGAACACTATAGATTGTAGTCCTATAGGGCGCAATGGGCTGTCATCTTGGTTTTTTGAGGGAAACCATAGGTGGCGGCTGGGTATTCATTGGCAAAGGCGTTGAAGACGGTCAGAAAGGCGCGTGGCTTGAGCCAGGAAGCCTTCTCTGACGTGTCCAGCCGCACCTATATGAGTACCCTCGAACGCGATCTGAAAAGCCCGACCTTCTACAAGCTGGCGGAGTTGTGCGAGGTGATGGAGATCCACCCGCTCACGCTGCTGACGCTGGCCTATGCGGGCAACAGCCCGAGCAAGGCCGACGAGCTGCTGGCGCAGGTGCGCCAGGAGCTAGAGGCGGTGTTGAGCGAACGCGACGCGGCGAAGCCGCGTGCGTGATGCGGTGATGTGCTGCGATCAGCAGCACAGCGCCCCGCCGCGATGGGCGGGGCGCTGTGGCGGTCACGCCGCCTGGGGCTTGCTGCGCGACCAGATCAGGTCGTGCGTGCCGTCCTCGCCTTCGATCAGGCGGGCATAGACCGGCGCCGGGAACGAAGGATCGTCAATGCTCACGGACTTGTAATCCCGCCCGGCCTCGCTTTTCTTGTTCCATGCCGCGCCGATGTCGTGACCGGCGGCCTGGAGCCGGAAGTCGGGAGCGTTCTCGCTGCTGCCCTTGTCGTTGGGAACCAGTTTGACCTTGACATTGAGCGTCAGGGTGCGAAGCGTGCCGGTGAAGCCGTCTTTGTCTGCGGTGAAGGTGCCGATGTTGGCCATGATGTTTTCTCCTGTCGGTTGAACAAGGTTCGCGCCCATCGCGTCCTTGTTGTGATCCGGCTGGCGGGAGACGGGCTGGCTGCACCGCTTGCGGTCGAAACGCAGTGGAGAACCGGAAGGCGAAAAGAATTTGCTGCGCGAGGAAGCCGCGCAGCGGCGGGGAAATTGTTTTCGCCGGACGGTTGCAGTCATGAAGCCCGAGGCGCAGCCGCGCCACCGCCAGGATTCACAACGAGACAAGGACGCCTTGGGCCGAACCGCTCCGAAAGGAGATGGGGCCGGCTCGGCATCCCCGCATGAAGGCTGCTCCGGCTCGCCCGCTGACGCGGGCCAGGTCAACCACCCGACGACAGGCGAGAACGCCCCTGCCGCACCTTGCGGTGCCGGTCTTGAGGCGTGGTGTGGAAGCTCCATAGCGATGTCGGGCGGGTTGTCCGTGAACCGTCCTTCGTGACGTGACAGGCAGGAACCGCCAGCGTTGAGGACCGCACGCATTTGCACAACCCGCCGCAGCAAGCGCCAGCGTGTTCGCCGGCACGCCGTCCATCGCGGCGGGGCGCTGGCCGAGCCGATCCGGCGCAGCCGGTTCGGCGGCATCAAGGGGCGCCAAGCATTGCGCGGCGGGGGATAGCCCGCAGGGCTTTCCCCTGGACATAAGCGTAGCGCGCAGGTATGGGCCGGGCGAATGCTCGGCTGCTCTAACGCCGCCGCCTGAGCCACCGCGAAGGCGGCGGCGTTCTGATTCGGCTGTTGGCCTTGAACACCGGGCGCGGCCACCGCCGCGCCCGGATTTTCTTTTCACCGCGCCCAGGGCGGAACGGCCTGGGCGCGGTGCTGTTCGGGTTATTCCTTCGTCTCGATGAGCCACCACACGGCACGCGGCAAGGCGCGGCCCGTGATGGGGTGAATGTCGGTGAGGTCGGCGCGGGCTGACCAGCCCGAGGGCGGACGGTAGCCGCGCACGTCGCCGTCGCCGTGCCAGCGGCGGGCGCGTACCACGCCGGGGGCATAGATCGCCGCCATGCGTGGGCGGCTGGTGGTAGTGCGGGTCATGGGGCGTTTTCCTTCCAGCGAAGCGCCCCGGTCGAGGCCGGGGCGCTTGCTGTCGGCGCGGGTCAAGCGGCCAGCGCCACGGCGGGTTCATCCGCCATTGCCTCGGAATCCTCCGGGGCGTCGTCCTGCTCCTGCGGTTCTGCCTGCGGTTCTGCCTGCGTGGCTGCCTGCGTGCCTTCGGCCTTGAAGATGGCAGGCATCCAGCCTGTGCCGTTCGCCAGCCGCTCGGCTTCGCTGGCAATGTCGGCCTTCTTCAACTTCGCCAGCCGGGAAACCTGCTCTGGCGCGTACTCGCCCACGGCTTGCAGGATGGCGGCCTTGGGAACGTGCTGGAAGTAGCCTTCCGCGCTCGGCTGCCACCATGCTGCCATGTCGAGGCCCACGGCCTGCGCCAGTTCCTCGCCGGGCTGGCGCAGCATGGCGCGAGGCGTCACCACGTCCACCGTGGAAGCCACGCACACGGCCAGCAGCCGCACCAGTTCGTCTTGCGGCTTTGCCAGCAGCGCGGCGAACAGTTCGGCGCTGTCCTGCGGCAAGCCTTCACCGGCCACTTGTTGCAGTTCGCGCAGCGCCACGGCGGCGGGCGATTCCGGCCAGTCCGGGGCCATGCCTTCCAGCCGGTCTTGCATTTTCAGGCTCACGCCCAGCGGCAAGTCGTGGCCGTAGCGGCTTTCCTGCAAGACGGTCTGCACCATGCCATGCACCAGCGCGGCCAGCGCCACTTGCGGATGCCGGGCGACTTCGATTTGCAGCGCGGCGGTGCGGTGGGCGCTCAACCGTTGCGCCAGCCGGTCGGACATGGCGGCGGTCTTTGGCTGCCCGTCGCCGTCGCCGTCTCCGTCCTCGCCTTCGTCGTCGTTCCCGGCATCCTCGCCGCTGAAACCTTGGCGCAGGCGTTCCAGCGTGCGCAGCGCCTTGGCCTCGGCCTCGCGCATCAGCCCGCGATGAATCACGGCCTGCCCGTTGCGGTCGATGGTGACGATGGCACCGGCTGCGGCCTTCGCGGTCGGGCTGTAGTCCTGCAAGCCATCTTCCAGCGCCTGCAACTGCTCGCCCACGGCTTCGCCTTCCTCTTGCAGTGCATCGGCCTTGTCCTCGTCCTCGGCGTCCAGCGCGTCATCCACGGCTGCGGCCAGTTCCTGCATCTTGGATTGCAGCTTCTCGATGCGCTGCGCTTCGCGCTTGGTCGGCTCGCGCCGCTCCCTCGGCGCACGTTGGAAAGCGTGCAGGTCAGCATGGGTCACGCCCGGCGTGGCATCCACCCATGCCCAGCCTTCGGCCTTCACCTGGGCGGCCATGCCCGCCAGCCGGTCTTGCGCCAGCCTGTCCAGCAGCGCGGCATCGGTCAGATACACGCCCGCGTCACCTTCGGCGAACAGATCACGGCGCACGCCACCGCCTGCGGCTTCATAGGTGTCCAGCCCGACGAAGTGCACCAGCGGATGCCGGTAGGCGTCGATTTCCCGCTCGGTGAGGCGGTCGCGCAGCGCGGACGGCTGGCGCTGCCACGTCGGCGCATCGTAGAAGGCGGCTTCCTGCGCGGCGTGGTCGTCGGTGATGGCAAGGGCCATCAACTGGTCAAGGCTTACGGCTTCGGCGCGGTAGTCGGCCAGCAGCCGGGGCGAGACGTTCGCCAGCTTCAAGCGGCGCTGCACCACCAGCGGGGACACGCTGAAATCGGCGGCTATGTCCTCGATGGGTCGGCCTTCGGCCACCAGCGCGGCGAATGCCTCGAACTGGTCTGCGGGGTGCATGGCTTCGCGCTGCACGTTCTCGGTCAGGCTGGCGGTGCGCGCCGTGCCATCGGCCACCAGCAGGCAAGGCACCTCCCATTCCTTGCTGATGCGGTGCTTCTTCGCCAGCAGCTTCAACGCGGCCAGCCTGCGGCCACCGGCCACGACTTCGTAATGTTCGCCATCGGCGGCGGCAATCACGATCAAGTTTTGCAGCAGGCCCACGCGCTGGATGCTCGCGGCCAGTTCGGGGATGGACATGCGCGGGGTCTTGCGCACGTTGCGGCCCGTGGGGCGCAGCACCAGCCGCGACAGCGGAACCAGAATCAGGTTCTTGGTCGGGTCGGCGGCTTCCAGCGGGATAGCGGCGGCGGCATTGACGGCGCGGGCTTCGGTGTAGGTGGTTGCGTTCATGGTGATAACTCCTAACGGTTCAGGGATGCAGCAGCGAAAGAAGCGGCAAGGGCTGCTGCCTGCCCCTGCCGCGTGGGGAATCAGGCTTTCAACTGGCGCAGGCCATCGGCCAGCATCCAGAGGGCGCGATTGAGGCGCACATCGGAATCAATGCCCTGCACGGGGCGGGTCTGCTGGCGGCGTCCGTTGGCGCTGCGGCCATGCAATCCGCCTTTGGTCAGGTTTTCTTGCGTGCGGTTGAACACGCTCCACAAGTCCGGGCGGCGGTCGTCGAACCGGCGCGGCATCAGGATTTGCGATTCGGTGATGGGCGCGGGCTTGTTGTCGGTGGGGTCGTACTTGAGGGCCAGCGCGGCGCGGGCGAATACTTCGGCCTCGCCTTCGTCCAGCGTGATCGCACGCATGGCATCGCGGGAATCCTTCACCCGGTCGAAGCCGCGCAAGACTTCGTAAGCGCCTTCGATGACATGCCCGGAAACGTCGCCCTTGTGGGGTACGCGCACATCGGCCACGGTGTCGCCACACACCAGCCCATTGCTGCACACGAACCGGAACATGCCCGCGAGCATCTGATAGCTGCTCGTGCCATCGTGCGAGTTCAACAACACGATTTCATTGGCCTCCGCGCCGTTGATCTGGCTGGCGTGGCGCAGGCGCAGCATGTGTTTCGTATGCTCGCGCTTGCCTTCATCGCGCACGCGGGTTTGCGTCACCAAGAAGGGCTGGAACCCTTCTTTGCGAAGCTCGGCCAGCACGGCGGCGGTGGGGATATAGGCGTACCGCTGCGAACGGCTTTCATGCGGCGCGTCCGCGAAGATGGACGGCGCTACGCGGTGAATCTGGTCATCGGACAGCGGGTAGTCGCTGCGCAGCGAGGGGGAGCGGGAAGCGAAGCGGGATGCGAGTTGCATTTCATTTCTCCTGACAAAGAAAAAAGGGTTTGCTGTTCACCGCACACCGGATTCCTAGATTCGGAGCCCAGCCTTTCGGCTGTTTGGTGCGGTCGGCGAGAGGAACCCGGTTGGCCCTGTTGCCACCGTCTTCCTGAGTTCATCGCCCGCGACGGTCAGGAGCGCGCGGACGGGGGCCGTCAAGGAAACAAGCGCAGGGGGTGGTGCGGCCCGCAGGCGTAGCCGAGGACACGGCCCTGCGCGCCTTGATGGCACGCGGGAGCGGGCTACAGTCGCGGACAAGGTGATGAAGTCAGGGGAGACGGCTGGACATGGCAACGGCCTTCCCCTTGCGCTGACTGCACGGCAAGCGAAGCGCGCAGGCCCGGATCTGGAAGCCGGGCCGAAGGCGTCAGCCGAGCGGAGCGAGGGAACGATGGAAGCCCGACAGGGGCGAGACGCCGCAGGCGGCTCGATGCGCTACGCGCACGACAGCGCGACCGGCCATGTTTCTTGGCCGGGGACGCCCAGCCTTCAAGGTTCGATGAGCACCAGGCGCACTACGCCCCACGCATCGGGAAGCGGGTTCTGCTGTGGCTGCGGATTTCTGGCCGAGCCGACGCAGCCGGTTCGGCGGTCTTTAGGGGTGCCAAGCATCGCGCGGTGGGGATAGCCCGCAGGGCTTTCCCCTAGAGGCAAGCGAAGCGCGCAGCGCCCCGGAAGGGGCGCGAAGGCATCAGGCCGAGCCATCAGGACGCAGGCTGGATTCCGCAACCGGCATCCACGGCGATGCCGAGTCCAGCAGGTAGCGCGCACCGCGGGCGTACATACCTGAAAGCCCGGTGGGCTGATAGAACCCGGTGACGCGGAGCCGGAACTGTGCGCCGTACTCGTTGGTGAAGATCACCGCGTCGCCGATCTTGAAGCGCAGCGGCTGGCCGTTTTCCGGCGCGAACGGCTTGAGCGCATCGTGCTGCGCGGTGATTTCGATGATGTAGTCGTGATGGCTGCTCATGGCATTGATCTCCTGTGATGGTCGAGAAAGCGCAAGGAGCGCCTTGCGGCGCTCCAGGTGCGAGGTCAGAGAACGATCCGCCCAGCCAGCCGCGCATCGCGCGCATAGCCGCTCAACCGCTTCTCGGCCCGGAAATACAGGTCACGCTCGATCGGCAGGCCCAGCCCGCCGCGCACGGTCGCCAGCTCGTTCAAGCTGACCCAGCCGATTTCCGGCTCGCCCAGGCCCAGGTCGAAAAGACCAAAGGCGTGGTCATGGTTGTCGGGATCAATCTCGGTCAGCAGCCAGGTCGCGCCACCGTCCGGCGTGAACAGCTTGACCACCGGGGCCGGATCGAAGTCCGGGTTCTCCAGCGATGCGCGGCCGTTGGCCTGCAGCACGATGCGCTGCTCGGCAGTGATGAGTGCGTTGTTCATGGTGAACTCCTGAAAGGTTGCCGGGCGGAATTGCCCGACCCTTCCGGGGCACGGCGCAGCGCAAGCAGTCAGGGGTCGCAGACGGCCGCCAGGACGCAAGCGCCATCGCGCGCAGCCCTTGACGGCGAGAACGCCGTGGCACGATGAAGGGGACAGCAAGACCGCCCCATACCTCCATGCAGGCCATGAATTTCCGAAACGCTGTCTCGGAAATCCGAGGCAGCGTTTTCGCCCGGCCCGCGCCGGGCGCAGCAAAAAGGGGCCGAAGCCCCTTGGTCAGATCAAGCCGCATTCGGCAAACGATGTGGTGTCGGTGCCCGCCACGATGACGTGATCCAGCACGCGCACGTCCACCAGCCCCAGCGCCTCCTTGAGCCGCTGGGTCAGCGCCCGGTCGGCACCGCTCGGCTCGGGATTGCCGCTCGGATGGTTGTGCGAAATGATGACCGCCGCCGCATTGAGCCGCAGCGCCTCCTTGACCAGCTCGCGCGGATACACCGATGCGCCGTCGATGGTGCCGCGGAACATTTCGGCGTATTCGATCAGCCGATGTTGCGTGTCCATGAACAGCACCGCGAACACCTCATGCTCGAAGCCGGCCAGCTTGGCGCGCAGGTACTCCTTGACCGCCGCCGGCGACGTGAACGACGTACCGCGTTGCATCTTGCGCTCGATGGCCTGGCGCGCGGCCTCCAGAATCTGCTCGGCAGTCGCCAGCAGGTAGCGGCCCTGTGCGTCACGCACCATCAGCGAGGAATCGAACGAGGAAAAGGACAGTTGCGACATGATCGTGCTCCGGTTGCTCGGGCGGAATTGCCCGGAACCGTGGAGAGCACGGCGCAGCGCAAGCAGTCAGGGGTCGAGGACGGCTGCCAGGCCGCAAGCGTGCAAGCACGCGCAGCCCTTGACGGCGAAAACGCCGTGATACGGTGAAGGGAACAGCAAGACCGCCCACACCCGCCCAATGCACACACTCGCCTTTGTGCAAGCGGAGCGCGCAGGCCCGCCAGGGCCGAAGGCGTCAGGGGTCAAAGCCGGATGGCCGCGATTCGGCACGAAGCGCGGGGCGCAGCCCGCGAACCCGACGGCGGTACGCCGGGACGCCACCAAGCGGTGTTTTCCTTTCTTCTTTCTATTAATTCTATAATTGTTGTATCATCGAATAATGAATGAAGATCAAGCCGTTTCCGCCCTGAGTGCGCTGGCCCACACGCAACGACTGCGTGTATTCCGCGCCCTGGTCGTCGCCGGGCCGGAAGGACGCACGCCCAGCGTCCTCGCCGATCAGCTCGACGTGGCCCGCAATACCTTGTCCTTCCACTTGAAGGAACTGGCCCACGCTGGCCTCGTTTCCATCGAGCAGCAGGGCCGCAACCTGATCTACCGCGCCGAGTACGGTCACATGAACGGCCTGATCGGCTACCTGACCGAGCATTGCTGCCAGGGCGGCGTCTGCGAGGTTTCCGAATCCCCTAACTGCAACTGCTGACGCCATGACCGACACCACCTACAACGCACTGTTCATCTGCACGGGAAATTCGGCCCGTTCCATCCTCGCCGAAGGCTTGCTCAATGAGCTGGGCCAAGGCCGCTTCCGTGCCTGGTCGGCCGGCAGCCACCCGAAAGGCGAAGTGAATCCGCTGGCACTCGCCACGCTGGAACGCCTGCGCCTGCCGACCACGGGCTACCGCAGCAAGAGCTGGGACGAATTCGTGGTTCCCGGTGCGCCGGTGTTCGACTTCATCTTCACCGTCTGCGACAACGCCGCCGGCGAGGCGTGTCCGCTGTGGCCGGGCCAGCCCGTCTCGGCGCATTGGGGCGTGCCCGACCCGGCCGCCGTCGAAGGCACCGAGGAACAACAGCGCAAGGCGTTCATGGACGCGGCCATCACGCTGCGCCGGCGCATAGAACTGTTCCTGTCGCTGCCGCTCCAGCGCCTCGATGCCATGTCCTTGCAGCGTGAGCTGCACGACATTGGACGCAAGTGAGGCAACCATGACCGCCAGTGCATCCGCCAGCCGCGCACCGACTGTTTCCGCCATGAGCGTGTTCGAGCGATACCTGACCGTGTGGGTGCTGCTGTGCATCGTCGCCGGCATCGCGCTCGGCCAGTTCGCGCCCGGCATGTTTCAGGCCATCGGCCGCATAGAAGTCGCCCAAGTCAATCTGCCGGTCGGCGTGCTGATCTGGGTCATGGTGATCCCAATGCTGCTCAAGGTGGATTTCGGTGCGCTCGGCCAGGTCAAACAGCACTGGCGCGGCATCGGTGTGACGTTATTCGTCAACTGGGCAGTCAAGCCGTTCTCAATGGCACTGCTGGCGTGGATCTTCATTCGGCACGTCTTCGCCGAGTGGCTGCCGGCCGACCAACTCGACAGCTACGTGGCCGGCCTGATCCTGCTGGCCGCCGCGCCCTGCACGGCGATGGTGTTCGTCTGGAGCCGGCTGACCGGCGGCGACCCCGTATTCACGCTCTCGCAAGTCGCACTCAACGACACCATCATGGTGTTCGCCTTCGCGCCCATCGTTGGCCTGCTGCTCGGCCTGTCGGCCATCAGCGTACCGTGGGACACGCTACTGATCTCGGTGGCGCTTTACATCGTCATCCCGGTCATCGTCGCGCAGCTCTGGCGGCGGGCGCTGCTGCGCCGGGGCCAGGCCGCATTTGACCGCGCCCTTGAACGCATCGGCCCGCTGTCCATCGCCGCGCTGCTGCTGACGCTGGTGCTGCTGTTCGCCTTCCAGGGCCAAGCCATCCTGCAACAACCACTGATCATTGCCATGCTGGCGGTGCCGATCCTGATCCAGGTGTTCTTCAATTCCGGCTTGGCCTATTGGCTCAACCGCAAGACAGGCGAGCAACACTGCGTCGCCGGCCCGTCGGCCCTGATCGGCGCGAGCAACTTCTTCGAGTTGGCCGTGGCCGCGGCCATCAGCCTGTTCGGTTTCCATTCCGGCGCGGCGCTGGCCACCGTGGTGGGTGTGCTGATCGAGGTGCCGGTGATGCTGCTGGTGGTGCGCGTGGTCAACCGCTCGCGCCGCTGGTACGAGCGCGGCCACGCAACGAACTGAGAGAAACCCATGAGCAACATCACGATCTATCACAACCCGAACTGCGGCACCTCGCGCAATGTGCTGGCCCTGATCCGCAACAGCGGCGAGGAACCCACGGTCATTGAGTACCTGAAGACGCCACCGACGCGGGAAACGCTGGTCAAGCTGCTGGCGGACGTGGGCCTGAGCGCGCGCGAGGTGCTGCGCGAGAAAGGCACGCCCTATGCGGAGTTGGGCTTGGCCAACCCAAAATGGACGGATGATCAGTTGCTCGATGCCATCGGGCAACATCCGATCCTGATGAACCGGCCCATCGTGGTCACGCCGCTGGGCACGAAGCTGTGCCGCCCCTCGGAAACCGTGCTGGACATTCTGCCGAATCCGCAGCGCGGCGCGTTCAACAAGGAAGACGGCGAGGCGGTAGTGGATGCAAAGGGGCAGCGTGTCTGATACCCGTATCGGCCTGCCGAACCTCGATGCCACGCTGTTCCAGCAGCCGGACAAGGAACGGCTCCTGACACCCGAACGCGCCACGCACGCGCCGCGCTTCCTGCTGCTCTACGGCTCGCTGCGCGACCGCTCGTACAGCCGCCTTGCCGCCGAAGAAGCGGCGCGCATCCTGCGTGCGCTCGGCGGCGAAACACGGTTCTTCAACCCGTCGGGCCTGCCGTTGGTGGACGATGCCGGCGACGATCATTCGAAGGTAAAGGAACTGCGCGAACTGGCGCAATGGATGGAAGGCATGGTGTGGTGCTCGCCGGAGCGCCACGGCGCGATGACCGGCCTGATGAAGACGCAGATCGACTGGATTCCGCTGTCCTCCGGAGCGGTGCGCCCGACCCAGGGCAAGACGCTGGCGGTGATGCAGGTATCAGGCGGCTCGCAGTCATTCAATGCGGTCAACCAGATGCGCGTGCTGGGTCGCTGGATGCGGATGCTGACCATCCCGAACCAGTCTTCGGTCGCCAAGGCATATCAGGAGTTCGATGAAACCGGGCGCATGAAGCCCTCGGCCTATTACGACCGCATTGTGGACGTGATGGAAGAACTGATGAAGTTCACGCTGCTCACGCGCGACGCGGCACCGTATCTGGTGGATCGGTACAGCGAGCGCAAGGAAAGCGCCGAAGCGTTGTCCAAGCGCATGAAACAGGAGTCGATTTGATGCCAGAGCCAGCCACCGCAGAGCGCGACAACGCCGGGCGCGTTTTTCTGGTCTTTCTGCGGCTGGGGCTGACCTCCTTCGGCGGGCCAATCGCGCACTTGGGCTACTTCCGCACGGAGTTCGTCGAGCGTCGCCGCTGGCTGGACGATCGCAGCTACGCCGATCTGGTCGCGCTGTGCCAGTTCCTGCCGGGGCCGGCCAGCAGCCAGGTCGGCATGGCGCTTGGCTTGGGCCGTGCTGGTGGGTGGGGCGCACTGGCGGCTTGGGTCGGATTCACGTTGCCCTCAGCGCTCGTACTGATCCTGTTCGCCTACGGCATTTCCGAATACCACCCGCTCGCTGAAGCCGGTTGGGTGCATGGCTTGAAAGTGGTTGCCGTCGCCGTGGTGGCGCAAGCGGTGTGGGGCATGGCGAAAACGCTGTGCCCCGACCGGCCCCGCGCCGCGCTAGCGATCCTGGCCGCGTTGCTGACACTATTGCTGCCGTCGGCCTGGGTGCAAGTCGCGGCCATCGTCATGACGGGCCTGATCGGTCGCTGGTGGCTGCAACTGCCGCCGCTGCCGGCAGCGCATCTGGCCTCGTATGCGGTGTCGCGCCGTACTGGCGCGATAGCGTTGGGCTTGCTGGCCGCGTTGCTGCTCGGTCTGCCGTTGTGGGCGGCGGCCAGCGGCTCGACGATGGCTGCGCTGATCGACGGCTTCTTCCGCGCCGGCGCACTGGTGTTCGGTGGCGGCCATGTCGTGTTGCCGCTGCTGCAAGCAGTCACCGGCTCGACCGGCGCGGTCGGCAATGCCGATTTCCTGGCCGGCTACGGTGCGGCGCAGGCCGTACCGGGGCCGCTGTTCACCTTCGCGGCCTATCTCGGCACTGTGGCCGACTGGCCCTTGCACGGCTGGCTTGGCGGGCTGGTGCTGCTGATCGTGATCTTCGTGCCAGCCTTCCTCGTGCTGATCGGCACGCTACCGTTCTGGCAGCGGTTGCGCCACCGGCCGAGCATCCAGGCTGCAATGGCGGGCATTAACGCAGGGGTGGTCGGCATCCTGCTGTCCGCGCTCTACGACCCCGTATGGACAAGCGCCATCCACGGACGCACCGATTTCGCTCTGGCCTTGGCCGCCTTCGGCCTGCTGGTCTATGGACGCTTGCCGCCGGTGCTGGTGGTTGTGCTGGCCGCCATAGCGGGGCAAATCCTGTCTGCCTGATCCTGCGCAGAATCAGGAGGGCGCTACGTCATGCACCTGGGTGTGCTGGGCATCAGGCGCATGCGGGTAGGCAAACGGGATGAGTGTGATTCGGAGCGAAACGCGGGGTGCAGCCCGCGAACCCGACGGCGGCACGACAGGACGCACAAATGCTGCTTGGCCTACTCCGTGTCCTGCGTGCGCTGTTCGATCTGTAAGCGCGCCCGCTCGGTCGCCTGCTGCAATCGTTCGCCCAACACCGCACGCGGCGGCAAGGTGGTCAGGTACTCGGCGACGTGGATGCCCGACTTGTCCAATTCCAGTAGTTCGATTTGCTCGCGCTTCTTGCCCGTGCAGAGGATGATTCCCAGCGGCGAGGCTTCTTCCGGCTCCCGCTCGTGCTTGTCCAGCCAGCGCAGATAAAGCTCCATCTGCCCCTTGTACGCTGCCTTGAACTCGCCGATCTTCAATTCGACGGCCACCAGCCGCCGCAGCTTGCGGTTGTAAAAAAGCAGGTCAAGGTGAAAATCCTCGTCGTCAATCGGGATGCGCTTCTGCCGGGCAACGAAGGAAAAGCCCGCGCCAAGCTCCAGCAGGAAGGCTTCCATTTCGCGGATGATCGCGGCTTCCAAGTCGCCTTCCTGCCAGCTATCCCGCAGGCCCAAGAAGTCGAGGATGTACGGATCGCGCATGACCAGCGCCGGGGTCATGCGCTGCGCATCGCGCAGGGTCGCCAGTTCCTGCGCGATGGTTGCTTCCGTCTTTTGGGACAGCGCCGTGCGCTCGTACAGCATCGAGTCGATGCGCTCGCGCAACGTCCGCACGCTCCAGCGTTCGGCGCTCGCCATCTGCGCGTAGTAGTCCCGCTGGAGCGGGTCTTTCAGCGGGATCAGGGCGATGAAGTGCGTCCAGCTCAATTGTCGTATCAGTGATACGACAATTCGCTCGTCCGGGTAAGCGACGGCGAACTGCACCATCCGACGCAGATTCTTGACCGAAAAACTGCTGCCGTACTCCTTCACCAGTTGCGCTGCCAAGGTCAGCACGACTTCCTCGCCGTAGTCGGCCCGCCGACCTTCCAAGACCTGCGTATGGATGCGCTGGCCGATGCGCCAGTAGAGCATCGACAGCTCGCTATTCACCGCCGAAGCGGCGCGCTTGCGCGCCGCTTCGATCAATGTCCGAATGTCGCCCAGCAGCGCCGTCGGCGCTGCGGGCGAAGGAACAGATGCTTTGCGCCTGTTCATGCGATGGCCTCCTGGGGCTGCCGCGCGCCCGTGATGGCCTGCCGCCGGCTCGCCACCAGTTCGGCCGCATCACGCACCGGCTTGTCCTCGGTGTGAACGTAGTGCATGAACATTGCCACGGTCTTGTGGCCCGTCAGCTTCATACCTACCTTGGTCGGCACGCCCGAATTGGCAATGTCGGTAGTCGAGCGATGGCGGATGCCGTGCGTACCGACATGCGGAACACCGGCGGCCTTGAGCACGCGGCACCAGCCGCCATAGTGCTCGCCAAAGGTCAGGTGCTTGGTCGGGTCGTTGGGCGACGGCAGGACGTAGGGGCAACCGTCCCGGCGCGGTGCGGTCGAGAACAGCCGATAGGCTTCCGCGCTCATGGGCTTGGAAAGGCCGCCGGTCTTGCTGTCCGGCCACACCACGCGCCGATTCTCCAGGTCGATCCAGCTCCATTCGAGCGTGCAGATTTCGGAGCGACGACCGGCAAACTCGAATTGCAGGCGGATCGCCAGCGGGATGACGTAGTTCTCCAGCCCTTCCGCCTCCAGCTTCTCCAGTTGGCGGAAGATCAGCGCCAGCTCGTCGTCCACGATGAGCCGGGTTTCCTCGCCGGGCGGATACATCGGGACGTGGCGGCACGGGTTCGTGCCGTCCGGGCGGAAGCCCCACACTTCGGCCAGGTTGAACATCTTGCGCAGCACGCCAAAGGCATTGTTCGCCTCGGCCGGCTTGTAGGCCAGCTTCTCCATCAGCCCGGCAATGTCGGGCCGCTTCACGTCCTGCACCTTCTTAGGGCCGATCAGCGGGACGATACAGCGGTCGATGACCGCCTGATAGCCGCGCTGCGTGCTGGGCTTGTTGCGCTTTTTGGAGTAGTCCTCCATGAACTTCTTGCACAACGCTTCGACCGTGGGTGCCTTGCGCGCCTCGGCCTTGGCACCGCCGGGATCGCCGCCCCGGCGAACCTCGGCCAGCCAGTCTTGCGCCATGACGCGGGCCTGCTCCACGGTCAGTTCCCCGAACAGGCCCAGCGAGGGCTTGCGAGGCTGCCCGGAGTTCGTGCGGTACTGGAGCATGAACACCCGGCGGCCCTTCGGGGTAATCTTGCAGAGGAAGCCGGGCACAACGGTATCCCGTAGTTCGATGTCCTTCGCCTGGGGTTGCGCAGACTCTACGGCGGTCTTGGTGAGCTTGATTTTTGCCATGATGACTCCTTGGAACGACCCGGATTCCAAGAGCCAGATAGGAGCGGCGCGAGGGCAAACCGGGTCAGATTTCAGAAAGCACCGGCATATGATGGACGCGCGTAAGCTATTGATAAACCTGCTGTATCGAGCTGCTGCGCAGTCCAGCGAACTACCGGGCTGGAGTCATCGTCAAACAAGAAAAAGCCCCTCGAAAAGGGGCTTGGTTGGGTCAGGCTTCGTACACGAAGTAGTGCTCGCGCTGACGTGGGAAGAAGACATGCTTCCATGTATCGCCGCTGGTGTTGCCACCGTCGAAGACGACCATTTCGTAGTCGTCAATGTCGGTGTCCACCAGGTCGGCGCTGGCGATATGGCGCATGTGCAGCGTGCCGCTCATGCGCTCGAATACCAGGATCTGGCCGATGGCGTCGTCCTGGCCCATGGCATTGACGCAGGCGCCGAGCTGGTGCTCGAAGTCTGGCGTGCGCGAGATGAGGTCGGGGAACATGAGGTTGCTCCTATGAAAATGGACCAGCCCGGCTCCGGGAGGGAGACGGGCCGGTATGGGGGAGAACAAAGAGGAAGGATGTTGCGTCGAGCGGCTGCTAGGATTCGGCCAACGGCAGGCCCAACAGCACGGGTGCGTCGGCGTCGAGAATCAGGATGCGCACGTCGGCCTGGCCAGCCAGTTCAATGACGTTCGCCAGGTCATCCGGCATACCCTTGCTTCGGTGCTCCTGGCGAAGCTGCTCCGCACTGATGCCCTCGGCGTGGTCCAGGTTCTTGTCCGTCCAGGGAGTGGAGATCAGCTTGATGCCGATCGCCGGGCTGTACGGAACCCGGAACGCGATGAACAGGAATGCCTCCGGCGTAGCGAGGTCTGCCAGGTTGGCGAGGTATTGGCCGGTTTCTTGGCTGATGTGTGCGCTGCTGATTTCCCAGCACCGGCTGTAGTAGCCGGTCTCGAAACTCAGGCGCTGTACGACTTCCCGCGCTGCCTCTGCCGAATAGGCGTCGCCGACGTGGATGGGGCGACCGTCGAAGTCGTCGCCATGGATGGCATAGACCACGGCACCGATTACACCTTCGCCGCTGACACCTTCTGCGGTATCGCATTCGGCCAGCACCTCGGCACTCACGGGTTCGGGACCATTCCTGACCACGGCGAAATCGCTGGTGACGATGCACGAGGATGAAATCAGTTCCTCGTCGGAAAAGTGCTTTTGACTCGCGTGGATGATTCGCCAGACATGCGGGCTTCCGTCGTCGTAGCCGATGCACAGCGTGCGGACGATTTTCAGATTCCAGTAGCCGCGGAGAAAGGGATTGGGTTTCTGGGACATGGGAACTCTCCAGATTTGAATATTGGGGCCAATCTCCGCCACCGGGAATTGGACCCGGTTGGTTGAAAGTGGAAAATGCGTCAGTCGGCGCTGATCGTTGGCGTCTGAACCAGCCGTTCGGCGATGCGATGGCGCACATTTAGGCGAAATTGCTCATCGGTGATGCCGGCAAGCAGGTTGGCGGCCTCCAGCGCGATCAACGCTGAGGCCTCTTCGATGTCGGCGGCCAGGATGGTGTTGCGCAGTTGATCGCCGAGTTGAAGCGCCTGCGAGGACGTTCTGAAGACCTGGACCTCACGGCTCAGGTAGCAGCCGTTGCCGCCGAACTCGAATAGCCTTGGCTTGCTGCAATACCAGCAGCCCTCAAACTGGATGGCGGTCAGGTTATGGCCGTCATCGAAGCGGGTAGCGATCAGAAGCAGGGCTTCCAGGTCGGCGCCGTCCTCGAATTGGTGGTGCTCGATCAGGTTCTCCAGCTCCCCGTCCTGGTCAGCACCGAAGTGCGCGGCCAGCCGTTCAAGCAGAGGCGGAATCGACAACTCTTCGTCGTCGGGCATGGGGATGCCGAGTTGTGTGGCCAGGTTTTCCAGACCGTCCAGCACATCTGTCCAGCGTGGATCATTGGTTTCGGCGATCTGGGCGATGTAGGCCTGCCCATTGCCGGGATGGTTTTCGTCGAGCGCGAAAGCACCGAACAGTGCCTTGATGACGGGAGTAACGCGGTTGAGCACGAGAACGCCCGTGCCTTCGTAGTAGTTGTTTGCCATGCTGGCTCCTTTCGAGAAGAGCGGAGCCAGCCCATGCGGACGATGGCGTCCGCAGGGAATAGCCCAAGGCCGTTGGCGTCGGGCGATGGGGAAGAAAAATTGAGGGACATGGCCTTATGGGCGCATGTCCCTCACGGGGGGATCGAGAGGACAGTGGCGTGCCGGAGACCGGCTCACCAACCGCTGTAGTTCACCAGCAGGTCGGCGATGACCTTGCGGCGTTCCAGATCGAGACCGTCGAAGTCCGACAGCCCGTGGAAGCGGCAGCGCTTGAGCATGGCACCGCCCTCGCGCGCGTTGTAGAAGCTGACCATGGCGGACAGGAACATGCGTTCGCCGCTGCTCAGGACGCCGAGGGCATCGTTGAGCCGCAGCATGTCGGGACGCAAATCCCACTTGGTCTTGGCCTGGTTCAGGCCTTCACGGGTGCCGTCGCCGAACCACTCGGGACCAGCAATCTCGACACCGCGCTTCCAGGCCTCGAAGAAGGCTTGGGGCGCGGCAGCGAAATGCTGCTCTTCCCGCATGATCTGATCGACGACTTCCCGCGGCAGTAGCTGGTTCATGACGTGATTTCTCCAGTTGGATCAGGGAATGGCGAGCTGGGACCAGCCGCCTCTTTCGAGGGCGCGTTGAGCCGCGGCATAGCTGCGGAAGTACTCGCGGGATTCCCGCGAAACGGGACCTTCGGTATCGCGCGTGCCGATGTAGTGGCCGGCGGCGCTTTGCAAGACTTCGAGCGGCAGGAACTTGCCGCAGTAGGTCAGGGCCAACTGGCCGAAAGAGGCTTGCTGGGACATGGACGGGCTCCTTGGAAAAGCGGGGCCTTGTCCCTCACGGGATGGCAGCTCCCGCACGCGGTTGATAAAAAGCATCAGCGTCACGGGGACGCTCATCCGCAGAATTGATGCGATGCGGACTGGTGGGTGACGCGGGAGAGACCCGCGGCAGCCTGGAACCCTGGCTGCTGGCATGTGCTGACGAATCAGCGAACATGCAGGCAGCTTCGTGCGAGGGCTGCGCCGCGTCAGTTGGAAAACGGCATTCGGCCCAGCCCCGATTGATGAGCACAGGAAAAGAAAAGCCCCGCATCGAGTACGGGGCTGTCAGGAGGGTGCGGTGGCGCTGGGTCAATCGGGCTTGTCGCCCAGGACATGCTGCTTCCACAGGTCGAATGCCCGCTCGGGCGGAAGCTCGGCGAGGATGACGATGGGCTGGGCCTGCCTGGTGCGCAGCGAAGCGAAGTACGCCTTGCGGTCGGCGATAGCCTTGAGCTTGATGCCTTTGATGAACAGCAGTTTGCCGTCCTTGATGAACAGCACCTTGTTGCCGATGTCGCGGTTGAAGGCGGCTCGCACCTTGCGCTCCGCGTGCATGGCATCGGCCAGTTCATCGACCAGGAAGTCGAGCGTCATGTCGATGTAATGAGGGTCTTCACCCTCCTGGCCTAGATCGAGCGGCGCAGGCGGCAAGCCCTTGGCAAAGGCTTCGGCCTGAGCCAGCAGCGTCGTCTTGCCGTTGAGCGCGCGGAGGAATGTCGAGCCGCCATGCCCGTCGTTGCGGGCCTCGGCGATGGGAGTGCCGTCGAACACGATGGTCGCGGTGAAGCACAGCGTTTCCTCGCTGGCGAAGTCGGCGACCTTGAGGTTCTTCAGCGTGATGCGGTCTTGCTTGGTGATGGTGTCCATGGGAAGTCCTGAAATCGACCGGGTGGCGACATGCCCCTGACGGGACGTGGCGACCATCCCGTGGGTTGGAGAAAGGAGGCATCGATGCCCCGGTGGGCAGCGTTCGCCGGTGAGATGCCGAAGCGAACTGGTGGGTGGCGTGGGCGGAACCCACGGCAGCCTTGACACCCTGGCTGCGGGCTGCTGCCGATACATCGGCAATGCAGGGGGAGAATGGCGCGGCCGGCAGGCTGCGTCGTCGATCAATCCGAAGCGGTCGAGTCCGTCTTGTGCAGGCACTGCACCAGCCGGTTGCCCAGCCAAGCCATGCACGGGACGGCCATGGAGTTGCCAATCGCCTTGTAGCGCGGAGCGTCTGCGGCAGGCTTGCCGCGATACGGGATCAGCGTGTAGTCGTCGGGCATGCCCTGCAGCCGCTCGCACTCCATGGGCATCAGCCGCCGCACCCGCCATTGCGACCAGTCCGCTGCACCGGATTCATTCCAGTCGTAGCGGAAATGTGCCTCGAAGTCGGGGGCCAGGACATGGGGCTTGTCTGCGCCGCCGCCGCTGGTACGCAACGCCGCCGCAACGCTTCCGCCCAGTTCGGCAGCAAGACCCTGCGTCCGTCCCCGCAGGGCAACGCAGGCCACCATCGGCACACCGTAGCCCGGCTTGCCGTTGGACAGGACGGTGCAAGACACCTGTCCATGGCCCGACTCGAAGCGCACTTCGCCGCGGTTGTTCTGCGCGAAGGCGATGGCGGGCACGACGCCTGCGTTCGCATGGCTGTTGCGATGCCCGCCGGCACGCAGCGTCGGCGTCAGGTCGATCGTGGCGTCCGCGCCGCTGCCCTGGGCGGTGAAGGCGATGATCGGCACGCCCTTTCCCGTACCGTCCTCGCTGCTGCCCTTGCCGTTGTTGGCGGTGTCGAGGGTGTGGGCGATGCTGCCGGCGATGGACTGCACCATGAACGTCTCGGTGCGGATGTCGTGCTTGGGACCCGCGGCCATCAGGCATGCCGCAACATCGACGGGGCCAATGCCGCCGCTGAATCCGAACGTCGTCGTGACCTTGCCGTAGGGCTGGTTCAGTCCAGCGAATCCTGCGTATCCGCCTGCTGCTGCAGCACCCGGTCCAGCAGCGCGGGCAGCTTCTTGCCACGGCGCGCGGCCCGCAGAAGAATCCCCGCGCAGGCCTGTGCGCTCAAAAAGTACTTCGGAGGGATCGAGGTCATCACCACCACATGCCACAAGAAACACGCGCTTGCGGCGTTGGGCGACACCGAAATATTGAGCGTCGAGCACGCGCCAGGCGATGCGGCGGCGGGGTCCAGACACACAACCAGCGTGCGCCCATTTTTCCCCTGGCGGCTGGAGCGCACGGCTTTCTCCGGCCAGTGCGCCCAGGAAATGCCCGAAGGCATTGCTGCGGTCGTTGAGGACGCCGGGGACGTTTTCCCAGACGAGCGTTGCCGGCGGGCGGCGGTCTTGGTGGCGGGTTTGGTCGATGGCATTTGCAAGCTCCACATAGGCAAGGGTCAAGGCGCCGCGCGGGTCGTTCAACCCCTGGCGCGCGCCGGCAACGCTGAACGACTGGCACGGCGTGCCGCCGACCAGGATGTCGGGCGCCGGCACGGTGCCGGCGCGCACCTGACGGGCGATCGCGGTCATGTCGCCCAGGTTGGGCACATGGGGGTAACGGTGGGCGAGCACGGCGCTCGGGAACGGCTCGATCTCGGCGAACCACGCGGCTTTGAGGCCGAGGGGTTGCCATGCGAGGCTCACGGCCTCGATGCCGCTGCACACGCTGCCGTACAGCAGTGGCGCGGCCTGGGGCGCACCGCGAAGGGTGCAAGGTTGCGGGTTCATGTCGGGTCTCCTGTTCGTGTGGCCCGGGGCGGGCCGGGACGTTGATAGGCAGGAGAAAGGCGCCGAAGGCCCTGCGGCCTTCGGCTCGGGAGGACAGAACCACCCGTGGGCTGGTGCAGGCCCGGTCGTCGCTAGAACCGTCTGCTCATCAGCAATCACACCCGGCGCATGTCGTGGTTCGCGCCGGCATCGTCTGGCGCACATCCGCGCACAAAGGGAGCCCGTTTTTGCGCCGGCGGGCACCGGCACCGAATACCGCTGACCACGAAGGGTCTCCGGGTGGCTCGCGCAGCTTGGCAAGCCACCGGGGGACCCTTCGCAGAGGCGGGAGAAATGCAGATCAGCAGAACGCGCAGGAGGCGGTTCGCGGAGAAGCTACCTTCAGGTCCCGCGGCCGGGGATGACCAAGCGGGACGCGCACACGGACAAGAAGGCGTTGCGCGCTGGGCGTCCCGCAGGGCGTGCGGAACACAGGCCGCGCCGCCGATGGCGGGCACGGTTCACGGGGAACGGGGTCGGTCAGGAGCCTTTGCGGCCGCTGCGGCGCGGGCGCGAGGCACCACGCTTGGACGTGCCGGATTCGACCGGCAGCGTGCCTTTGCAGTCGGGGTAGCGACTGCACGACCAGAATGGGCCGCTCTTGCCGGTGCGCTGGCGCGTCGGTGCGCCGCACTGTGGGCAAGGCGGTCCGTGGGGAACCTTGATGGACAGGGACGTGCTGCCGTACTGCGCGATCAACTGTGAGATCCATGCAGCCTGCTTGCCGATGAATACGTCCAGCGTGAGCTGTCCAGCTTCGATCATGTCCAGCGCCTGTTCCCAGACGGCGGTTGTCCCTGGGTCGGCAATCGCTGTGGGCACCGCGTCGATCAGGGTGAAGGCCGCATCCGAGGCACGGATGGCGCGGCCCTTCTTCACGAGGTAGCCCCGCGTCAGCAGGCCACTGATGATGTTGGCCCGCGTCGCTTCGGTGCCGATGCCGACCGTATCCTTGAGCTTCTGTTTCAGGCGCGGGTCCGAGACCAGTTTGGCGACGCCCTTCATGGACTTGACCAACTCGCCCTGCGTATAGGGCCGAGGGGGCAGCGTCTTGAGCGCCTTCAGATCGACGTCGGCCACCTGACATGCCAGGCCCTCGCGCAGCGCGGGCAGTACCTGGCTGCGCGCCGCAGGGTCGCCATCCTCCTCGGATTGCGGTTCGGCCAGCACCAGGCGCCACCCCTTGACGACGACCTGCTTGCCGGTGGCCGCCAGCGTCTGCTGGCCGCAGGAGAGGTTCGCCACATTGCGGTCGAACTCGTGGTGAGGAAGGAATTGCGCCAGGTAATGCGCCCGGATCAGCCGATACACTGCCAGTTCCTTCTCACTCATGGTCGAGAGGTTCGCCGGTTCGAGCGTCGGGATGATGCCGTGGTGAGCAGACACCTTCGCGTCGTTCCAGGCGCGTGAGCGTTGAGTGCGGTTGAGCTGGTCCATGATCGGTCGCAGCAAGGGATCGGTCTTGACCAGGCTGTCGAGGACCGTTGGCACCTCGGCGAACATGCTTTCGGGCAGGTAGCCCGAATCGGAGCGCGGGTACGTCGTGGCCTTGTGCGTCTCGTATAGGGCCTGAGCAATGTCTAAGGTCTCCTGCACATCGAGCCCAAGCTGCCTGGAACACACCTCCTGCAAGGTCCCCAGGTCGAACGGCAGCGGCGGGCCTTCCCGCACGCGCTCGGTTTCGACCGCCACCACCTGGGCGCTGTCCGCGGCGCGGATCTGCTGCGCGGCGTGCTGCGCGATGGGCTGCTGCAGGCAGCGGCCGGCGTCGTCGGTGCATGCTTTCGGGGGAACCCACTGCGCGGCGAAAGTCTGGCCACCGGCGGACAGGGACACGTCGATGGCCCAGTACGGCACGGACACGAAGGCGGTGATCTCGCGGTCGCGGTCCACGACCAGTTTGAGCGTGGGGGTCTGGACGCGGCCTACCGACAGCACGCCGTCGTAGCCGGCCTGCCGTCCCAGCACCGTGAACAAGCGGCTGAGGTTCATGCCGACGAGCCAATCCGCCCGAGAGCGCGCCAGCGCCGAGTAGTACATCGGCAGCGTCTCGGCCGATGGCCGGAGCTTGCCGAGTGCCGCGCGGATGGACGCATCGTTGAGCGCCGACAACCACAGCCGTTCGATGGGACCGCGGTAGCCGCACAGGTCGATGATCTCGCGGGCGATCAACTCGCCCTCGCGGTCGGCATCTGTGGCGATGACAAGCTGGGTCGCCTTAGCCAGAAGCGCCTTGACGACTTTGAACTGCGTGGCGGTTTTAGGTTTGACCTCGACCCGCCAGTGCTGAGGAATGATGGGCAACTGCTCCAGCGACCAGCGCTTGAGCGCCGCGTCATAGACCTCGGGGGCTGCCGCTTCGACGAGATGGCCGATGCACCAGGTGACGGTGACGCCGGAACCGTTGAGGCAGCCTTCACCGCGCTGCGTGGCACCGAGAATTCGGCCAATGTCTTTGCCCTGGGAGGGCTTCTCGCACAAGAACAGCCGCATGTCCGTCCATCCCGATTCCCGTTGTTCATGGAGTTGCTGGAATCGAGGATGCCGAGCGCCACCTGGGGTAGCAGCAAACAAGCCGCATGCGCCGGCGACCGCTTTCACGCCGATGGAATGGCTCGGGCGGGGATGGCGCGTGGCCGCAGGTGTGCGGACCAGTAGCCGCGATTTGCGGGAGCGCGTGGAAGTCGATGGACGTTGATGGAGCTATCCCCAGGGGATAGCTTGCGGGGTGCATGGAGGGCGGCGAAGCACTACGGCGGCCGCCCTCCATGCCGGTTCACTTCCTGCGCTTCGCCTCCTTCGGCGCGGTCGATTCCTGGGCAGCCTGTGGCTTCGGTTCTGCCTCCTGCGGCTTCGGACTGAGGGCCACGGACTCGATGCGGTACGGCAGGATGCCGACGCTGCGCGCGTTGATCTGCCAGGTCTCGCGCGGCTGATCTTCGTTGTCCGTCCAAGGCTCGCGCTCCATGCGGCCGATGACCAGCACGCGCATACCTTTCTGGTACAGGTCCTTCCAGTGCTCGGCGTCGCGGTGCCAGATTTCCACCGGCGCCCAGAAGCCGCCGCGGTCCTCGAAGGTGCCATCCTTCTTGGGTACGGGGTTGTCGAAATAGACGTTCAGGCGCAGCAAGCGGCTGGGTTCGTCATTGCCGTTGGGGAATTCGCGGTACTCCGGTGGCGAGCCGATGTTGCCTTCGCCAGAAAAATGCGTGCTCATGGTGTGATCTCCGTGGTGGTTGAAATACCCGTGCCTCGTCGGCGCCGGGCGCGTGCTGGGATGCCCGGCGCAATCACCGATCGCGCATTGCGGCAGGAACGGACGTGAGCCGGTGCAGGTAGGCGTCGTCCGCCTCGGCGGCCTTGCTGGCGCATTCCTGCGCCTGCCTGCCCAAGGTGTGCAGCAGGCTGATCTGCATGTTCAACGTGATGCGCTGCAGCTCGATCGCGTGCAGGTCGGCCAGCAGGTTGACGGGTGTGCTGCTGCTGGCGATCAGCTCCCGCCACAGCGCCACGCCCATGGCCGACCTGTCGTGCCTGCGCCAGCGCAAGAAGACGGTTCCTGCGCCAGTGGTCTGTTGGGCCAGTTCGATGGGCAGAAGGTGGAAGGGGTGCCCGCATGCTTGCTCCAGCACCTGTCGCTGTGCCAGGGCAATCAACTCGTCGCGCATGGCGAAGCACTGGCTGGCCCAGGCCTCGAAGTCCCCTTTACCCTTAAAAGGCTTTAAAAGGCCTTTTAGAGAGGCCGCGTGTTCCAGCCGCATGAAGGCACCCTGTTGCAGGCCCCGGAAGTAGCGGGTCGGTTGGTTCAGATCGTTCATGCGGGCTCGTCCTCGCCGGCTGACGCTTCGGGCGGCTCTGCGGTGGCGGCTTCGTCGCTGGGCGGAGGCGCTGTGGCAGGACCGTCGCCGCGCTGTTGCAGGCCACGGCGCACGACGGGTGGCGCAAACTTCGAGCGGCGTGTCCCCTCCAGCACCTCCTGCGGCAGTTCGCCGTACTTCTCCAGCGCGACTCGCGCAGCGGCGTTCTTCGCCGCGAAATCGTCGCGGGTGCAGCCCGAGTAGCGATACTGCTGGGCCAGCGAGAACAGGCTGCGCAGCGCGTGCGCGCCCTCGTTGAGCCAGCGTTCCAAGGTGCTGCGGTCGATGAGCGCGGTGTGGTGGGCGAGGATCAGCTTGCGGGCGATGTCGTCGTAGTCGGCCAGGAGATAGACCGCGGCAAAGCCGAGCTGCGCGTTGACGAAGAGCGGGAGCTTGACCGGCTGCACGTTGAGGTTTTCGCCCAGGCTGAGCGCCGGTGGCACGCTCGCCAGCGCCTGGTCCACCTGCTCGCGCAGCGATTGCAGCGTGACCTTGGTTTGGTCGAGCTTGTCCTCGATGCGCAGCATCCACCAGTCCGAGTACGGGTCGTCCTGCTCCGAGCCCCGCCGCATCTTGTTCATCTGGGCGATGTAGCCGTTCAGGCCGACGATGCCCGGTCGCCCCTCGGCGGCGGCGCGGCCGTGCCAGATGCGGGAAGCGTGATGGGTGTGCAGGGTCAGCGACATCGCGCTGCGCAGGGAGCCGAGATTCAGTTGCAGAGGTTCATTGGTTGCCATGGTGTCCGCTCGTTGTTGGAAAAGGAGCGGCCAGCTTCGGCAGGAAGCGGAAGGCAGTCAGTCAAGAATCCGAATCCCGGCGGGCCCCGGTTTAGGGCGCGGCGGTTGCATGCGGCGCGAGCTATCCCCAGGGGATAGCTCCATGGAGCGTCAACGAACGCTGCACGCCGGGATCAGGGTAGGCAACACCGATGCTGCGGCAGATGGTCGATCCCAGGCCTGCGACAACTTGGCGTTGTGCCCAGCAGCGGAACTATCCCCAGGGGATAGCTCTATTGGCGGCCATGGGCATCTACTTTCACCGACTTGCATGCCGGCTCACTTGCTGGCGAGCAGATTGCGTAGCCGCTCGATGTGCTGCTTGGCGACTTCCGGCGGCACTGGCTTACCCTGCGGCTGAGGTGGCGGTGCTGCTGGTGGCCGCTCGTTTGGCGGGACGGGTGCCGATGGCGCGTCTTTCTTGGCCCAGGCATTGAACTCGCCATGGATGGCGCGCTGGATGATGCCGAACAGATACCCCGCAGGATTGCGGATGCCATGACTGCTGCATCGTGCGGCCCAGTCGTCCAGCACGGCCTGTCTCAGCGCGGCATCGACCTGCTGCAATGCCACCCTGGCACCTGTCTGCTGCTCTGCCTTCAGTTCCGTGAAGCGCTTGGGCCATTGCAGATCGCCCAGCGCGCGCGCCTGCGCGGTAGTACGTACTTCATTAATACGACTACTACGTACTGTACGGGCCTGCTTCGGATTCCGAAGAGAGGCGTCTGGCGCGGGTTTCGCCCCTGCTTCGGATTCCGAAGACGGGTCGTCCGCATTCCGAAGAAGGCTCGATGCTCCTTCTTCGGAATCGTGGGCGGCATCCTCCTGTGGATAACTTTCGGCGGCCGTGATGCCTTGGCTGGCGAGGCGTTCGGCCAGGACCTGTAGCCGCGACGGCAGTGTGCGTCCGGAGAGCATCGGATCTTCCGCGATCTCCTTGAGGGTGTTCAGACCGACCATCTGGACAGCCTTGGCCGAATGGCCGAGGGACTGGCTGACCAGTGCCAGGTAGTCGGCGTCGAGCTGCATGGCCTCGAAGGGCGTCAGTGGTTCATCGTGCAGAACGTAGAGGTTGCCGAGGATGCGGCCGGTCTTGGGGTCACGCCGTCGCCGTACCAGGCTCAACCATCGGGTGAGGCGCAACAGCGTCAACGCTCGGGCCACGGTTTCATGCGAGGCCTGCCCGGCGCAGGGCATCGACGCCAGCCAGGGTCGAAGCTGCTCATACGTCGGGAAGGCTGTCATGCCGTCGTCGTTGAGCATCAGCCGGAACACCTGCCAGGCGTTGCGCTCCAGCGGCGTCAGGCGACGGTCGAGGAACAGCCGCCGCGGCACGGTCTCGTGCCGGTTGCCGCTGAAGAGGAAGGCATCGCCTGACGTGGCGGGCGTCGGCGTAGGCACGGGTGCTGGCGCACTGGGGCTGGGCTTGGGCGCGAGGTCTTTCAGGGCAGCATCGAACAGATCCGCGAGTGCGACGGGGCCACGGCGTGGTGCGGTGTCGTCCACGGCCATGGCTCAACCCAATCCCTGATCGACCCAGCTCTTGATCGAGGCCCAGACCACCGACAGAGGCAGCGACATGCCTTCGGCCAAGTCCATGGTAGCGTCGAGGATGGAGGTTTCGTCTTCGAGATCGACATTCCTGCTGCCGGTCACGGCCTTCCATTGCCGCCACAGCTCCGTGTCCTGTTTCTCGTCCAGCACGGGGTGGCGGCCCTTGCGCTTCGGCAGGCCGAGGATTTCGCGGCGAAGCGCCACCTCCTGGTGGGTCAGGCCATAGAACCGACTGACCATCTCGGTGCTCGCGCCCAGCCTGAGCATGCGATCGACCGTGGCGATTTCCTTCTCCACGTCCTGCGCCTGCTTGAGCAGTCGCCGGAGCACTTCGCGGTTGACCGTCACCGAGCACCAGGAGACGTTAGCGTTGGCGAGCACGCTGATCAGCGCGGGATGCTTGAGGGCGTCCAGTTCTTCCTCGCCAAACCCCATCAGTTTGCACCGGCGCAGTTGCCCATTGCGCAGGTCATAGAGGGCCTGGGCGATGACGGCCTGGTTGAGTGGGTGTGGTGCGGACATGCTGGCCTCCCTCGCTCACATTCCAACGCCTTCAGCGCCGGCTTCAAGGTCGAGCAGGCGCCGGGCCAGCCGCAGCAGCCGGAACAGCTTGACCAGCGAGGTATCGCTCAATCGCTGGGCCGCATCACCCTGGCCGTGCAGCAGCGCCGGCAGTTCGATGACGATTTGCCCGTCGTGCAGGCCGACGTCGGCGGGCCGCTGACCGGCCAGGCACGCTAACAGCGCGAGGACGGCACGGCCCAGCGGTGCCGAGCTTTGGGTGCGGGCCCGGCAGACGAAACCGATACCCTCTGCACGGTCATCAATGCACTCGTCCAGGTCTGCCTCGCCCGCGATTTCGCGGGCGAACTGTGCGATGTGGATGCGCAGGCGCTCGGCTGTGTCCACGCCGGGATCGATGTACCAGACATCGGAGATCGGATAGAGCCCGCCAGCCTGCACAGGGATGGACTGCAAGACACTCGCCGAGAAGTCGAGCGGCAGCGCATCACCCAACTGGTCGGCGACCATGCGCTGAATGGACTGGAGCCGTTCGGTCGTCGGTGCCGGCGAGACGATGTGCTCCCGAAGCAGATCGCCACCCACCGCAGGGTTGGCCGGACTTGCCTGGCTGGCATCCGTGTCGCTCTCGCGCGTCGAAGGCGTTGCCGCAGGTCGGCCTGCAGGCGGCGCTGCGGATGCAGCCCCTGCGATGGGTGGCGCAGTGTTGGCAGGTGGGCGCGCGATGGTTCCCGGCTCCGGCAACGCAGGCGGCGTCGATGGCGGCGTTGGGTCGCTGACCAAGGCGCGCTGCCGGCTCTCGGATTCGGTCATGTCCAGGGCGAGCACGTCGTAATCGACACCCAGCATCTCGGCCATCTGGCCGATCAGCTCGTCCTGTACACGCTGCGCGGAGAACTCGTCGGCCTGGACGTCGAATTGCGACAGCACTTCCTGGAAAAATTCGTCGAAGTCCTGAACCAGTGGGCGACCCTTGGCGTAGCGCTCCCACGCGAGCATGCAGGCTTTGCGCATGACCGACAGGCGTTCGACCTGATGGCGACCGAGACCGCCATAGAGCACGGTGGGGATCGCGGGCAGGAGATACTGCACCGCGTCGTTCATGCGGCTGATGTGCGACTGTTGTACCGGGAAGCCATCGGCGGCGAGGCGGCGGGCCAGCTCGGACTGGCTCAAGGTGGTGCCGCTTTCTTGCTCGTAGAACTCGCGCGCCTTCTCGACGCCGAGGGCGCGCTCGATGAACGTGAGGCCCCCGCGCAATTCGTTCTCGGCCAAGTGGCCGGTCAACATGACGACTTCGCCGCGGCTGGGCCACGGCCGGAACAGGCACGATACACGGAAAAACCGCTCGTCCTTGGTCTCTGACCATAGTTCGCGCAGGATCGCCAGCCGAGTATTTCCACCGTTGCGGATGATGTAGTGGGACTCACCTGGTCGGCGAGTGATGGCCGGCGCTGCGTCCAGACCGCGCTCGCGGATGGACGCCTTGATTTCCTCGTAGGCCGGGTTGCGTTTTTTCCTGGGATCGTGGTCGTAGGGGCGCAACTGATCTAGGGTCACGACCATGGGGGTGTCGGCGATCGGGTCGCTCAAGGTCGAGGCTGACGGGCCGCTGCGCTCGAACCCGGCCGCGAGCAGCTTGCCAGCCATCTGCTGGGAGGTGATCTCAGCCATGGCCGCCTCCCTGCGCTTGGTATCGGGCCTCGCGCTCGGCGCGGCGGATTTGCGCACGGGCATTCAGGGTCGCCCGGTGGTCGCTTGCCGTCGAGCTGGTGTAGATCGCGGCGCAGCCAGGCTTGGTGAACTTGAGGTGGCCGCCAGGCGTGCGTTTGACGTGCCAACCTTCGCCAACCGCGAACTCGATCAGGGCGCGAAGCCGCTTGTGGCCTCGGGCTAGCTCATGTGCGTTCGCCATGGGACCTCCCGGCATCAAGAGGGTGTGGCGGACGGCCGGACACCATGGCAAATCGGTGCCGCCATTGCGGAAATAGTTCGTCTGCGAGGCCGCGCATGGTGTCGAGCGCGGCGAGGGCGACTCTGCCCGGCGGCTGGCGGTATTCGACCCGATGCACTGGCAATCCGCGCGTAGCTGCACGCGGATACGCCTCGATGGCCGGCACGTCGGTGGCCAGCACGCGGATGCCGGCGTGGTCCTGGAAAAGATCGCGCAGGGCCTGCTGGATCAGCCGTGCATTGGCTGACACAGGGTGGACGCGATTGATGAGCAGATGCAGAGGTGGAGGCTCGATGCCCAGGTGCCGGTAGGGCGCAATGTCTTCGAGCAACTGCATGGTGCCGCGCCGCAGCTCGCGCGCCGCGAGAATTTCCGGGGTCACGGGCGACAGCGCGAGGTTGGAGGCGAGCACCGCCATCTCCAGCAGCACCGAGCGCGCACCTTGGGTGTCGATCAGCACCAGGTCATAGAGAGGCGCCAGGACCGGCAAGAGATGGCGCAACCGTAGGCGCCCATCCGGCGTGTGCAGCAGCAAAGTGTTCAGCTCGCCTCGGTGGTCGTTGGAGAGCACCAAGTCCAGGCCCTCGATGTTCGTGCGGGACACAAGCAGCCCGAGGTCGCGCTCGTTGAAGGCCAGCAACTCGTAGATGCCACCAGGTGCGCGGTGGCCTAGCTCGTAGTACGAGGACAAGGTGGGCTGCACGTCGAGGTCGAGCAGCAGTACACGCAGCCCCGCGTCCGCGGCAAGCCCGCCGAGGTTCGCGGCCGTGGTGGTCTTGCCGACGCCACCTTTGGTTGAAATGATGGATACGACCTGCATGGCGTTCTCCGTGTGAGGATGGGAAGTCCGCTGGAGAACGGGTCAGGCCCGGTTGTTGACGCGCTCGGCGATCCACTGATCGATCTCGATGGAGTCCCAACCGACCGCGCGCACGCCCAGGCGCAGCGCCTTCGGGAACAGGCCTTTGCGCATCAGGTTGTAGATGTGGGCGCGTTTGAAACCCGACTTGGTTTCGACTTCATCAAGCCGCAGGATGCGGCGCTCGCTTGCGGGCAGTGCAGGTGTTTGCGACATGGCGGTCACTCCTGAACGCTCAGTGGCGTTTGTTGGCGTGACCTCCATTCAATAGACATGGATGGGAAAAGACATTGCAAATGCAATCTCCGCGATTGCACATACAAGATGGAAAACCTCAGACTGTTGCGCTACGCAGCCGGCGTCTGGCCGTGGCGAACTTGCCGTTTAGCGTCCGCTCCGCGATCCCCATTGCGCCGCTGTGATGGGCGACCAACGCGCTGACCACCGCCTCCTGCGTCTTGAAGCTGGAGTACGGAACGCCGGAAGGCGACTG
Organism: Pseudomonas sp. PA-7-1E; assembly: GCF_021605325.1. Lineage (NCBI taxonomy): Bacteria > Pseudomonadati > Pseudomonadota > Gammaproteobacteria > Pseudomonadales > Pseudomonadaceae > Pseudomonas > Pseudomonas sp. PA-7-1E. Next base: position 28,465 of record NZ_WKFA01000013.1, on the reverse strand, counting down.
GCCGAGCATCAGGTCCAGCATGCTGCCGATGATGTTCAGGTAGGTGGCTTCGGCGCGATCACTGATCAGGCACTGTGCGCCAGCAGAGGGCGCCATCTGCTTGAGAAGCGCTCCGTGCTTTTCCTGCAGCTCATGCAGTTGGCGTTTGTACTGGTCCAAGGTGGACTTCAGGGCCAGGCGCTCGACTAGCATCGCCTGCCCAGTTTCCACCGAGATGAAGGGATGGGCGATGCGCTCGCTCCGGGAGAAAAGGAAGCACGGTCGTTGCTCGGGATAGTGCTGGCGCATCCAGCGCTTCAGATCGACGTGGCGCACCGTCAGATCAGGGGAGTCGATCAGCGCGGAATCGCGCGTCGTGATGCCGTTCCGTCCGAAGGGCAGTTCTCCATTGAGGATGCCGTCGAAGATGCGTTCGGTGCAAAGCCGCAGCTCGTCACAACGTGGACAGTCCAACGACTGCGGCAGGCGCCTTGGCGACGAAATCGAAGCCAGGATCACCTGCTCGTATCGCAGCAGCCCGGCCCAGCGGATGGACGCTTCGATCGGGCGATAGAACACCTTTGATGTTGGTGCATCATTCTTGTTCTCGTGCATGCTCCGTCTCCTTCCAGGAGAAGAACTACATGACCGACTCCTTTGTCGCCGACCTCATGGTCGGCCTGTCGCTTGTGTAGGAAGTGGGTCCCGAAGGCCGCTTCGTCATGTGGTTTGAATACTTCTCACCAGTTCGCGCAACTGGTAGTCGTCGTGTGTTCGATGTGCAAAAATCATCGATCAGAAGGTCGAGCATCGGGACGTAGGCTCGACAGCGACGCTCACGCTATCAGGGTCGTGAGAAGTTACGGTTTCTGCAAAACCGTCTAGGTATGACCTGATATGCCAGCGGTCTCAGGAAGCGTGAGGGGGCCGCAATCGTCCTCGAATGTCCAGTCGGACGCAGCAAACCGGCGCCTGTCATGCTTGCCCCGTCATCCTGATATATCGACAAAGAATCGTGTGCGGAAACGCGGTGGCCAGCATGCGCGTTCTTTCAAAGGAGCTTGACCAGAAGGTCGCCTGTGAGTTGTGGTGCAGGCGTTCCTAGGTGGCATCCGAGCTGTGCCATCACCAGAACCATCTGCCTGATCGTCTTCGCGGTGATGGATGCGGGGCAGACGACCGGGCGTGGATGATGAGTTCGAGGGAGTTGCCTACGACGATGTACCGATCGTGGGTCTGGTGTGCTGAGTGCAGCTCTTTGGACGTCTGTGGAACTCTTTGGACGAATTTGTTGCCGAGGACGAAAAACAAGGCTACAATTGAGGTCTTCGCTGGCCAGCCCAACGAAGAAAGTGATTGGGAAACAACGACTTACTGTCCTAGTACACGTCTCGTTTCCCGCTCCATATTTAACGAAAACGCCGATCAGTGATGATCGGCGTTTTTGTTTGTGCGCAATTTACTTCGCCACCACCCCGTTCAAAGCGTCGAAGGGATCTCTTGCCGTGGCATGAAAAAACGCGCAAACAGTTCGGACTGAGATTTGATATTCAGCTTGCTGTAGATGTTGCGACGGTGGACCTTGATGGTTTCTGTCGACAGCGACAGCTTGCCGGCGATCTCTTTGTTGGAGAACCCACTGAGGAGTAACTTGAGCACGTCCTTTTCACGTGCCGTTACTTGTGTTTCCAACTGAGTAAGTGCCTCGGCCCATGGGGCCGGCTCGGCGAGGTTTTTCGTCGGGTCAGTTTCAAAAAACATGCGTTGATGCATCAATGCCGTCACCCACGGCTTGATCAGGTCCAATACTGTTATCTGCGCCTGGGTGAATCGCAGGTTGCTGCCAAACGACATGCACAGCGTTGTGCCGGCATCGAGCCGTACATTGTATTGCGCCTCATCGACCGAGATGTATTGCGCGAAATATTGTTGGTAGTACTCGGTTTCCCGGAAGTGTTCCGGCGCAATATCGAGCAGATGGAAGAACCCGCTCTGTGGGTTTTCTCGATCAGCGATATAGAACGGGTCCAGCAGATACAGGCCTTTCACATAGCGGTGAATAAAGGCGTCGATTTCTTCGCTGTCTGCTACTTCGGGCAGGCTGATCACGCGCACCGCGTGGTCGCCAAAAACCAGCACCACCCAATTGTCTATCTGCACATATTCATTCAATACGCGAATCAAAGAACTCCAGAACTCCGGGCGATTGAGCTGCATGATCAGTTTTCCAACCGATCGGTGCCAAGCCAGGCTATGAAGGTCAAGCGACATGTTCTACCCCTTTAGGGTTAGGGCTTTGCAGGCCAGAGCTAAGTACTTGTAGGTATTTACTATTCGTTGATGCTCGGTATATTCACCCCGAGCTTACGATAGCCATGAAGGCGTGTCGTGTGGACAGGGATAGTCATATGAGTCGAGCACACTTGCGAGCTATTTTTTTAGCTTCGCTCCTGGGGGCTGCAACCAGCACGCCCGCAGCCGCCGCTGAATCTTCGGTGTATCTGTATAACTGGTTCGGGTTTCTTGAACCGCAGACGCCCAGGCAATTCCAGCAGGAGACCGGCATCAAGCTGCATATGGATGCTTTCGACAGCGCCGAAATCATGCAGAGCAAGGTCATGGCTGGGCGCACCGGCTATGACCTGGTCGTGGCCACCTCCAATGTATTACCCGGCTTGATCAAGGCTGGGGTGCTGCAGCCGCTGGATCGCGCGCAGTTGAGTAACCTTTCGCACATCGACCCTGACATCCTCTCCCTGCTGGCGGTCAATGACCCAGGCAATCGCTACGCCGTGCCCTATGTCTGGGGTACCACTGGCATTGGCTACGACGTGGATAAAGTCAAGGCGGCGCTGGGCGATGACGCCCCGGTGGACAGTTGGGACCTGATCTTCAAAGAAGAAAACATCAGCAAGCTCAAGTCTTGTGGCGTAGCCATGCTCGACTCCCCCAGCGAAATCATTTCGATCGCCTTGCACTACCTGGGGTTGCCCAGTAACAGTACCGATCCAGAGGATTACCAGAAGGCCCAGGCGCTGTTGTTGAAAATCCGTCCCTATGTGCTCTATTTCGACTCGTCCAGAATCGACGCCGACCTGGCGGACGGCAATATCTGTGCAGTCGTCGGCTGGGCCAATGGTGCGCTGGCCGCTCAGGCGATTAATGAAAAGTCCAACAGCGGCCGCAAGATTGCCTACAGCCTGCCGCGCGAAGGCGCCTTGGTCTGGTCTGAAAACTGGGTGTTGCTCAAGGATGCTCGCCACCCAAAGGCCGCTCTGGCGTTCATCAACTACATGCTGCAGCCGCAGGTGATAGCCAAGACGTCCAACTACATGCTCTATCCCAACGCCAACAAAGATGCCACTGAGTTCGTCGAGCAAAAGTTGCGGGATAACCCTTGGATTTATCCCGATAAAAAGACCATGGCCACACTGGTTCCGCTTGAGCCCTTGCCGCTGAAGGCGGAGCGCATTCGCACACGGGTCTGGACCAAGGTCAAAAGCGGTACGTGACGGGGTCGGGGAGGGAGACAGCATGCGCCAGGGTCGTGATCAGCGTTATTTAGAGTCGGACGACTACAAGGCCTACAAAGAGATTGAAGAACAGATCGGCCTCTGTACGCCAGAGCAAGCCTGGGCCATGTATTACGTTTCGACGGGCATGGTGCGTGAAAACATTACCCTGGCCGTGATGGAGCACATTGGCCGGGGCAATCGTGCCCTGTTGCTTGAGTTTCCAGACCTGGTGCGAATCGCAGGGCGTGACGCTGAGCCGGGGGAGATCGCCTCCAACTGGCCTCTGCTGCGAAGGCGTCGTCGATAAGTCTACTCTGCGTATCTCTGGAGGGGCGAGGTGCAGGCGGTTGTAGGTTATTATCGTGAGGCTTGTAGGGAAAGTCTGTGTTTTTTGTAGGGTGAATGCCTTTTCGCCCTGTGCTCTCTACTCTGGCCACCCATTCTCCTTGTCCACTTCAGAGAACTGACCGGATGCTTCAGCTCGATTTCTATTCAACCCTCGTTGCCGCTTCATTGGTGCTATTGCTGGGGCGCGGGCTTGTAGCCCGTATCGGCTTTCTGCGTACTTACAATATTCCGGAACCGGTAGCCGGTGGCCTGTTGGTCGCCATGCTGCTCCTGGCGTTGCGCGCGTTTGCCGATATCGAAGTACGCTTCGATCCTTCATTGCAAACCCCGTTGATGCTGGCGTTCTTTGCCACTATCGGTTTGAACGCCGATTTTGCCAGCCTGAAGAAGGGCGGGCGGATCCTGGCGGTGTTTCTGCTGGTGGTAACGGGCTTGCTGGTGGTGCAAAACGCCATGGGTATCGCGCTGGCCTCGGCGCTCGGCCTTGACCCATTGATGGGCCTGCTCGCGGGCTCGGTGACCTTGTCCGGTGGGCATGGCACCGGTGCGGCCTGGGGCGCGGTGTTCAGTGAGCAGTATGGCGTGGCGTCTGCGTCTGAATTGGCGATTGCCTCGGCGACCTTTGGCCTGGTGCTCGGTGGCCTGATCGGCGGGCCCGTGGCGCGTTTTCTGATCAAGCGGGTCGAGGTTCCAGGTATTGGGCAACCGCAATCGAGCCTGGCCAAGGGGTTCGAGCAACCGAACGAAGAGCGCCTGATCACCGCGTTTTCGTTTATCGAGACCCTGGCGCTGGTGGCGATCAGCCTGCAGGGCGGCAACTTGTTGAATGCCGCCATCCAAGGCACCGCTTTTGAATTGCCGACGTTCGTGTGCGTATTGTTCGTCGGTGTGGTGCTGCGCAATGGGCTGTCCATGCTCGGCTGGCATCAGGTGTTCGAACGCGAAGTCTCGGTGCTGGGCAATGTCAGTTTGTCGTTGTTCCTGGCGATGGCGCTGATGTCACTCAAGCTCTGGGACTTGGCGGCACTGGCTTTGCCGATTGTCATTCTGTTGGCCGCACAGGCATTGCTGATGGCGCTGTTCGCGATTTTCGTGACGTTCCGGGTGATGGGCCGCAACTACGATGCGGCGGTGCTGGCGGCAGGCCATTGCGGCTTCGGGCTAGGCGCCACGCCTACGGCGATTGCCAATATGCAGGCGGTGACGCAGCGCTTCGGGCCTTCGCAGATCGCGTTTCTGGTGGTGCCGATGGTGGGCGCGTTCTTCATCGATATCGCTAACGCGGTGGTGATTAAGTTGTACCTGGCGCTGCCATTTCTAGGGGCCGCAGGGTAAGTTTTTCAGCGCCTGCCCATGGCGTTCATCGCCTGGGCCAGGCGCTGAGTGGCTTGCTGGATTTCGTCCCGGTCGAGGGAGGCAAAGCCCAGGCGCAGCGCGTTTACCGGTTGGTCGTTGGGGGAAAACTGACGACCACTGCGCGCCACAACGCCGTGGTCCAGTGCGGTGCTTGCCAACTTATCGACGTCTATTTCTTCCTCGAAACGTACCCATAGCGCCAAGCCACCCTCGGGCTCGCGCACGTGTATGCGAGCACCAAACGCCTGATCCAGGCAATCTTGCAATACCGTGCGGCGCGCCCGATATTCTTTCGACACGCGGCGCAAATGCTTCTTCAACTCCCCGTCATTGATCAGGTCTGCCAGCATGGCTTGAGCGACCGCGTCGGTATCGCCTAGCATCAGCGCGGCATTGCGTTGCAGGGCTTCAATCACAGAGGTGGGCGCCACGATATAGCTGCAGCGGAACGTCGAGCCCAGCACCTTGGACAACGAGCCGATGTAGAGCACATGGCGTTGGGCGCGGTCACTGGCCAGCGGCAGGTAAGGGCGGCCACTGAAATGGTATTCGTGGTCGTAGTCCTCTTCGATAATGCAGAAGTCATGCAGCGCGGCCAACGTCAGCAAGTGCTGCCGGCGTGCAGCGTGCAAGCTCACGGTGGTGGGGAATTGGTGATGAGGCGTGAGGTAAATCATGCGCACCTTGTGCTCACGGCATAAGCGCTCGATCTGGTCTGTGCGGCAACCTTCATCATCAATGTCGACCGTGACCAACTTCGCCCCGAGCTTGCGGAAAATTTCCCATGCCGGTGGGTAGCTCAGACGTTCCACCAGGACCACGTCGCCGGGCTTGAGCAGCAGGCTGGCGCTCAGGAACAGGGACATCTGGGTGCCCTGGGTCAGGCAGATATTTTCGGCAGTGACCGTCAGCCCACGGTTGTTGCGCAGCATTTCGGCCAGGGCGCAGCGCAAGTGATAGCCGGTGCCTTCGCTGCCGTAGCGCACGGTATTGGAGGCAAAGCTGTTGCGCAGTGCATGGCGATAGTAACGGTGCAGAACTGCCTGGGGCAGCAGGCGGTGGTCGCTGGTGCCGTTGTCGAAAAACAGCGCATCGCGCCGATGCTGTAGAGCGACCACTTGGGCGTTATGGGTGAAATAGGGTACCAGCGGTTGCTCCAGTAACGGCGGCGCGAATGACGGTTGCGTAACGCTGGGCAGGTGTTTGAGTGTCAGCTTTACATTGACGAAGGTGCCACGGCGCGGCTCGCTGGTCAGCCAGCCCTTGGTCATGGCTTCTTCGTAGGCCAGGATCACCGTCTTGCGGTTGACGTCGAGCAAGTGTGCCATTTCCCGCGTGCCCGGCAGTAACGTCCCGGGCGGCAGGCGGCCTTCGAGGATGGCATTGACCAAGCCTTCGGCGATCTTGCGGTAAGTCGCCTGGCTTGCACCTTCTTCAAGCCGGAGCAGTGGACGCCATTTACGCATCTGGACCATCTGAAGTATCCAAATCTGGAGGTTTTAATGGGCCTAGTCTAGCGCAACAATCAAGCCTTACTTATCCCGAGGTCTTTATGAATAAACGTCATGTCATCGAACTGTCGCCCTCGGGGAAAAGCTTTGAAGCGGGCGATGAACTCTTGCTCGAGGCCATGCTCGCCAGTGGCCTGGCCGTGCCGTTCTCCTGCCGCCGTGGCGCCTGCGGTTCGTGCAAGGTGGTGGTCGCCGAAGGTGCGTACCGGGCCAAACGCCTGGCGCCGGGTGCGCCGCAGCCTTCTTATCCTTTGGCAGCCAATGAGATGTTGTTATGCCAGAGCCACGCCTGTGGCGACATGCGCCTGCATATTCCCGGCTGGTCGCTGGATACCCCCGCGCTGGTAGTGGCGGCGCAGGTTCACAGCAAGCGTGCGCTGGGCCCCGATGTGATCGAGTTGGTATTGATGCCCGAAACCCCAGTGGCGGTGCGGGCTGGCCAATACCTCAAGTTCCACCTGGCGGACGGTGACACGCGCTGCTTCTCGATTGCCAACCTGCCCGATGAGGACGATGGGCGCTTGGTCTTCCAGATTCGCCGGGTGAGTGGCGGGTATTTTTCCGAGGGTATCCTGGGGGGTCTCGCCGTGGGTGAGCGTCTGCACGTGGAAGGGCCGTTTGGTGCCTGTACCTGGCAGGACGATGAGGCGGCGCCCGTGGTGCTATTCGCTACGGGTACTGGTTACGCGGGCATCAAGCCTATCTTGCTGACCGCGCTCAAGCGCGATGCCGACGTGACGTTGTATTGGGGCGGCGCGCAATCGGCAGACTTTTATGACAGCGCTTTCCTCGACCACCTGATGCTTGAGCATCCCCGTTTTCGCTGGCATCCCGTGCGGTCCTCCGAGGGCAGGGTTCAGGAGGTTGCAATGAGTCATGGGCATCAGTGGGAACAGGCCCAGGTCTATGCGTGCGGCAACGGTGCAATGCTCGGCCAGGTACGCATCCACTGCCTTGAAGCGGGGTTGCCCAGCCACCGGTTTATCGCGGAGGCGTTTGTCGCCAGTGGTCGGTCAAGTGCTGGAGCAGTCTCCCTATCGTTTGACCCGGTGTGGGAGAAAGTCGGCCCGCGTTATTCCTTGGACGGCATGCTGGCGGCGCGGGAAAAATCCATACGTGCCCTGGCGGTGATTGCCAGCCAGTTGAAAGTCGGCATGACCACCGGCGAGGCCCTTGAGATGGCCGCGAGGCAACTGCAGGCCATGGGCGCTTCGCACACTTGGCATCCGACCTACATTCGTTTTGGCGCCGACACTGTGCGCCCACCGCGCGAGGGTATTGATCGTCAGCGCAGGCTGCGCGCTAATGACATTGCCGTGGTCGATCTTGGCCCGGTGTGGGATGGCTACGAAGGCGACTATGGCGATACGTTTGTGTTTGGCGATGGGCCGTTGCACCAGGCCTGTACGACGGCCTTGCATGAAGTCTTCGATGAAACACGCCAGGCGTGGCTGCGTGGTCTGACCGGGCGTGAGCTCTACGACTTCGCCGAGCAGAGCGCTGCGTCAAAGGGCTGGAGGCTGGCGCGCAACCTGGCGGGGCACCGCCTTGCGCATTTTCCCCATGCATTGTTCGAAAGCAAGGAGTTGGCTGACCTGGAGATCCCACCGAGTGAAATGGCCTGGGTATTGGAGATCCAGCTGTGCCATCCCACTGAGCCGGTGGGGGGGTTCTTTGAGGACATGCTGATGTTGCAAGGCTGAAGAGCTGTCATTGTTGCCGAGTCGTGTTTGACGCGATGGCCCTGCAAAGCGAGATCTCACCCACACCGCCGATCCCCTGTGGGAGCTGTCGAGCTTCAGCGAGGCTGCGAAAGCGGTGGTTCAGGCGCTGAAGAGGGTGCCTGTGCCGCTGCCTTCGCAGCCTCGCTTGGGTACCAGATGGGTCAGAGCTTCGGCAATTGCCCGACGCGGCCCATCATTTCGGTGACGATCTGCAGGTCCAGCAGGAACTGGTCGACGGTTTTGAATTCGCTGTCGGTGTGCCCGGTGTACTTCTCTTCCGGGCGGGCCAGGCCGAATTGCACGCCGTTGGGCAGGTCGTGCACCGAGGTTGCGCCGGCCGAGGTGCCGAATTTGTGCGCCATGCCCAGGTTTTCAGTGGCCACTGCCAGCAAGGCTTTTACCCATTCGCCTTCAGGGTTGCGGTACATCGGCGTGTCCAACGAGTAAGTGAAGCTCACGTTGACCTTGGCGTTCTTGTCCCAGGCGTTCAGCTTCTGTTCGATTTGCGCCTTGAGCGCCTCCGGGGTTTTACCTTTCGGTGCGCGCAGGTTCACGGCCAGTTTGAAGGCTTTGTCATCCTGCCCCACAAACGTCAGCGAGGTGGTCAACGGCCCCATGAAATCATCCGCGTAGCCCACACCCAATTTGCCGCCCAGGTAATCCAGGCCCCAGTTGTCGGCGGCATAGCGCGCGGCATCGGTGATGTGGTTGTGCTGGAGGGCGACCTTGCCGTCGAGGCTGTGGATCAGGTCCAGCATGCGCGCCACCGGGTTGACCCCGGTTTCAGGCTCGGAAGAGTGAGCGGATACGCCGGTAACCGTGAGTTTGACATCCTTGCCATCGACCTTGGCCGTCACTTGGAAGTCGCCACCGTTGCGCTTGGCATAGTCGGCACCGGCCTGTTGCAGGCTGGCGGCCAGTTCGGCGGGGGTGTCGCTGACCAGCGTGGCCACCGAGGCCGATGGAATCTGGTTGTTCGCCTTGCCGCCGGTCATCGCGATGATTTCTGCGCCTTTGCCTTCGCCCTTGCGCACCGGGAAGGTGGCCATCACGGTACCCGAGCCTTTTTCGGCTATCACCACCGGGTAACCGCCATCCAGCGCCAGGTTGTATTGCGGCACGGGGTTGCGTTCGAAGTAGTAAGGAATGGCATCACCGGCGGTTTCTTCAGTGGTGTCTACCAGCAGTTTGAACGTGCGCGCCAGTGGCAGTTTTTCTTCCTTGATCACTTTCATGGCGTACATCGCCACCACGATGCCGTTCTTGTCATCCTCGGTACCGCGGCCATACATGCGGTCGCCAATCAGCGTGACCTTGAACGGGTCGAGTTTGGTACCGTCTTGCAGCACCCAGTTTTCCGGGGTAACGGGCACCACATCGGCATGGGCGTGCACACCCACGACTTCATCACCGCTGCCTTCCAGGGAAATTTCGTACACGCGGTTGTCGACGTTACGGAAGTTCAGGTTGAAGGACTTGGCCAGGGCCTCGATCTTTGCGGCAATCTTGAGGAATTCCGGGTTTTTGTACTGTGGCAGACCGTCTACGTTGAACGTCGGGACTTCCACCAGTTCACGCAGGGTTTCGAGCGCGGCTTTGCCATATTTAACGCGGGTGTAAATGCCCAGCAGGCGATTGATCTCGTTCTGTTGCTCGGCGCTCAGGGGTTTGTTGCCCACAAACGCGCTGATAGCCGGGCCGGTGTCGGCCGCTTTGCCCAGCTCGCCCTGGGCCAGAGTGCCGAGGAAACCGCGGAAATCGGTAACCGAGGTCTCGTTGAACTGCTTCAGGATTGCCGTGCTCTGGTCCGCGCTGATGTTGGCGAATGCGGGCGTGGCGACGGCCGAAAGGCTGGCGGCGAACAGGGTGGCAACCGCCAATTGCTTAAGTGGAAAGTGCATGGTTGAAGGCATTCCTTTGCAGGTAGTGAGTAGGAGATTTCTGACGGAAGAGACAGAAACATTTCCACACACTACCATTACTCAGGTGCCCAAGGTCAATGCTGGCCAGGGTGGGGCGCGGGATACTCTTGCGTCACGCTCAAGGCTCTAGCGTAAGGCCCATCCCACAGTTGTTCATGCAACTGGCCTACACGCCTGGCCATCGCCTCACTGCGCATCACCACCTCCAGATTGCGCGAATTATCCAGGTAGCCGCCCAACCAATTGCTGGTGCCGACCCACGCCACTTGCCCGTCGATCTCCATGGTTTTGCTGTGTATCACCCGCGCATAAGGGATAAAGCCTTGCTTGGCTTCGGGCAGGGTGACGATCTTGATCTCAATATTGGGCAGCACCACCAGGCTCTTGAGATAGGGCAGTTCCAGCGGGTCGGTATTCCAGTTGGACACCATCAGTTTGATCGACACGCCACGGGCTGCGGCGGCGCGCACGGCGTTGTCGATCACCGCGTAGTACGGCCGGGTTCGATCCGGTCCGTAGGACAGCGGCGCGTAGTCGAGCAATTGCACGCGCACCTCTTTTTGGGCTTCGCCCAGCAGGCGCGGCAGTTCCAGCTGTGAGTCGCCCACGCCGGGCGGGTTGTAGCGTTGCGGGCTGGCCACCAGGTAGTTGCCGGTACGTGCGGGTGCCGGGCCGCTGGCGGGTAGCGGCACCGGTTGTTTACCCTCCAGCGCTGCCTGGGCTTGCCAGTCTTGCTCGAAGATCGCCTGCACCTGGCCCACCACCGTTTCGTCAGTGATCCGCAGCCCGGTTTCGTGGATATGTTCCAAGGCGCGCCAGTCGAAATTCTGACTGCCGACAAACGCCTGCTTGCCATCCACCAGCAGGTACTTGGCGTGGATGATGCCGCCGCTCAGTTGCCCGTAGGGCAGCACGCGCAAGGTCAGGTTGGGAATGGCGCGCAAGCGTTCCAGGGTGGCGGCATCCGACAGCTTGATGCCTTTTTCTTCGAGCAGGAAACGAATCTTCACGCCGCGTTTGCCGGCGGCTTCCAGGTGTTCAAGCACGCTGTTCATCACCGAGCCAGGGTGGTCCGCGGCGTAGAACTGGCCGATATCAATGTGGCTTTTGGCGCCGTCGAACAGCTCGATCCATACCGGGCCGGGCTGGCGCAAATCGTCGGTGCCCAGGGCGGTGTCCACAGGCACGGTATGCACCAATTCAAAACCTGGAATGGAAAAGTCCGCCTGGGCCAGCGGACTGAGGAGCAAGCCGGTCAGGCCGGCAATACGCAACTTTATCGAAAGGGACATAAGCGTCTCATCGCACCAAAGGTAAAGGCGAGCGCCCAAGGCGCCCGCCCTGCAGGTCAGGCTGTGCGGCTGTGCAGCGGGGTGGGCACGCGATGAGTCACTTCATCCTGTGCGCGGGCGCCGGTGGCGGCGCGGATCAACAGGATCTTCAACTGGTCGTTGATGCGCTCCAGGCTGTCCTGGAAGAAGTTGTGGAACACCACGCAAAAAAGCGCGATGGCGATACCTAATCCCGTGGCAAACAAGGCCGTCCCGATACCACCGGAAATCTGCCCTGGGTCCGATACGCCCGCGGTGGCCAGCGCCTTGAAGGTGTCGATGATGCCGAGAATGGTGCCCAGCAGGCCCAGCAGTGGGGCGGCGGTGGTGATGGTCTCGATGATCCACAGGCTGCGGGCCAGTGGGGCGCGGGTCTTCAGGTATTGGGTATCGATTTCGTCGTCCAGGTCCTTGCGCGAACCGTGGGTCGCCTTCTGGGCCAGCACCGGCAAGATCATGTTCAGCGGCAGGCTGTCGCGACGGCTCAGGTTGTCCGGCAGGTCACGCTCGCTGTGCACATTGGCGCCCAGGGCGTCGATCAATGCGCGTGCCTGGCGGCGTACGTAGGCGAAGTAGATACCGCGTTCGATGGCGATGAAGATCGCAATGGCCATCGCCGCGTACATCACATAGAAAGTGACGTCGTGGAGCAGGTTCATATCCATGATGGTGTTCCTCTTGGGGTGAGTCTTAGAAATTCGCTTCCAGCGAAACCGTGACGGTACGGTCCAGGCCGACGATGTACGCGGGGTCGCCATCGCGGAAACCGCTGTAGCTGGCCGCGTTGGTCTTGGTGGTGTACACGCCGTCCAGGTATTTCTTGTCGAACAGGTTGTCGACGTTCAGGCGCAGGGTCGCGTCCTTGACCACTTTCTTGTCCACCGGCAGGTAAATACCGGCGCCGAGGTTGAACACGGTGCGACCGGAAATCGCCTCGTCGTTGGTCAGGTCGCCGTAGAGCTTGCTGGTGTACTTGCCACCGAAGGTGCCGTAGAAGCGCCCATCGTCATACCCGATGTTGGCCGCCAGCATGTTCTTGGGCACGTTGGCGAACTGCTTGCCACTGGTGGGCAGCACGATGGGTTTGCCGGCGTTGTAGACGGTCAGGTCATCCTGCTGCTCGGCCTTGGTGTAGGTGTAGGAGGTGTAGTAATTGAAGTGGTGGGGCAACTGGCCGCTCCACTCCAGCTCCAGGCCTTTGTTGACCACGGAGCCGGCGTTGATGTCGGCAAAGTCACCGTTGATGTCCCGGGACGAAACCTGGCGGTTCTTGAAGTCCATGTAGAACAGGGTGGCGGCCAGGTTCATGTCGTCGCCGCTGTAGCGCCAGCCCAGTTCATGGTTCCAGCTGGTTTCCGGTTCGGCGTCGATCGAGCCGGCGCCTTTGTCGTAGAGCACGTAGTTCTGCGGTACCCGCATGTTGCGCGACAGGCTGTAGAACAACTGGTCACGCTCGTCCAGCTGGTATTTCAGGCCGGCGTTGGGCAGCAGTTTGTTGTAGGTCTGGTTACGTTTTTCCGGGCGTTCGTTGAGGCTGCCGTGGTTGGTGCCTTCACGCTCGACGTTCATGTAGGCCAGGCCTGCGATGAGGGTCCAGTCCGGGTTGATGTACCAGGTGTCCTGGGCCCAGACCTTTTGCGCTGGCGTCACGGTGAAACGGTCGCGACCCTGCACGGTGTTGCCGTTGGCATCGACGATGGCGCTGTTGGAATCTGGCCAGGTATCCACTGGCTTGCCGTTGCTCTTGAGCGGAATGAACGGCTGGGTCTGGCTCTGGCGTGCGCGCTCGTACCAGTAACCGAATTGCAGGCTGTGGTCGCCAAGGTCCCAGGTCAGCTTGGTGGTGATACCCGGACGCCAGGTTTGCGTGCGTGAAGGGCGGTAGTACACGCCGCTGTTGGGTGTTCCGTCGGCGTTGTATTGGGCGGCCGTGGGCAGGTTGCCGAGGTCGAACACACCGCCCTGGTTGGAGCCACGGTTGAGGGCATAGCTGGATGAACCGACGCCGCTGCCATTGCCCCAGTAGTAATACGGGATCACCGACAGTGCGAGGTTATCGGCCAGTTTGAACTGGGTGTTGAGCACGGCGGTAAACGTCTGGAACGGGTTCTGCGCCAGGGCGTAATAGCTGTTGTACTTGCCGTTGCTCCCCACGCTGGGTGTTGCCGGATAAGGGTCGTACTTGCGGCCATATTGCTGGAACTGCGCCTTGGTCAACTGGCTGTAACTGTTGTTGTCCTGCTCGTGGTACTTGAGGATCAGGTTGGCGGTGTTGCCATTGCCAGCGTCGAAAAAGCTGTTCCACTCCACCTTGTCCGCGCGTACCGCGCCCGAACCGCGCCACATCTCACCTTCGGTATGGGACACCGACAGCCAGTTGCTCAGGCCGTTGATTTCGCCGGTATTGAGGCGGGCAAAAGTCTTGCGCGTGGCATTGCTGCCGACGACCTGTTTGACGAAGGCGCCGGTTTCCTTGGTCGGGCGAATGGTCACGATGCCAATGTTGCCCCCGCTGGAACCAATGTGCGGGCCGTCGGATTCCGAAGCGCCCTGGGTGACGAAGATCTGGTCGATGTTTTCCGGGTCGCCCAGCAGGTTGGAATACAGCGCGTAGTTGCCGGAGTCGTTGATCGGCATGCCGTCCACCGACATGCCCACCTGGTCGGAGTTCATGCCGCGCATGGTGAAGCGAAAGCCCGACAGGCCGGTGTTGTCTTCACTGGAGATGTTCAAGCCTGGGGTGTACTTGAGTTTGTCGATGGCATTGCCGGTGGCCGCCTGTTTATCCAGTGCTTCCTTGGTCACCGTGGAGCGGCCCTTGATGCTTTCCTCCGGCACCATGTAACCGCCCCCGGCGGTCGCCTTGCCTTGTACCCCAATGGTGCCGACATCACTGTCGCTGGTCTCTGCCATGACCAGTCCCTGGCTCATGCTTGTCGCGGCCACAAGTGCCAGATGAATACGGGTGAACTTCATCACTGTCGTCCTGGTGTCGGGTGCTTATTGCACGCTGTAGTTGAAGGTGGCGGTGAAGCGCTGCTCATTTCGCCCCCCGAAGGCCTGCTCGGGGAACGGTTTGACTTGCTTGATGCGACGCAAGCTGTTGGTGGCTGCCCGGTTGAGCAACATGCTCGAGGCCTGGGTTTGTAAACCTGAGTCGAGGACGCGGCCCTGACGGTCTACCAACAGCCACACCACCACCTCGCCGCTCGGGCGTTCGAGGGACGCCTGGCGCCCGGTGGGGTACTGCTTGTAGGTGTCCAGTTCGTTGCGCAAGCCTTTGAGATAACCGCTTTCCAGGGCCTGGCCATCGACCTTCGGTGGCGCCGGTGGGGCAGGCGTCGGTGCCGCTTGGGTGACGGCGGCCGGGGCTGGCTTGGCGGCCACCGGTGGCGGCGTCGGCACGGGCTTGGCGACCACGGGCGCAGGCTTGGGCACAGGTTTTGGCTTTGGCTTGGGTTCGGGTTTTGGCAGCGGCTTGGGCGGTGGCGGCGGGGGCGCCGGCTCGGCCTCTTCCTCTTCAATCACCGGCGGTGGCGGTTCTTGCTCCACCACCGGTTCCGGTATGACTTCCGGTTCCGGCTCAACCAAGGCCAATTCGACCGCCGACTCGTCATACACCGGCTCGACCTTCAACGTCTGGGACTGGATACCCAGTGCAATCAGCACCAGGGCGATCAGGGCCGGAACACTGCCCAGCAGCTGACGCGCACGAAACAGAACGTACATGATCAGGACTTACGCGTGGCGATGGACACGGAGGTGAAGCCACCCAGGCGCAGGGTGTCCATCACTTCCACCAGGCGCGAAACCTCCACGCCTTTGTCGCTGTTGACGATGATCGTCGACTTGGTATCGGGCTTTTCGGCCGCCTTCAGCGCCGGCACCAGGGCCTCCACCGTCAGGTCCTTGCCGTCCAGTTGCAACTGGCCTTCCAGGCCCAGGGTGAGGATGAATTTGTTTTGCGGCTTGAGCTGCTGCGAACTGCTGGCGCTGGGCAATTGGGTCTTCATGCCGAGCGCGGGAATCACGTTCAGGCTCACCAGTACGAAAAACACCAGCAGGAACATCATCACGTCGATCATCGGGATCAGCTCGATGTGCGCCTTGCGTTTCTTGGGTTCGTCCCAGGTTCTCATTCCGTTACCCCGTCATTGAATTAGGGGCAAAACGCTAACAGCCAAAAATGACCGATTGGTTAACTTTAATTGACCGTTTAGAGGCTCTAGGACGCGTCTTTCAGAAAACTTACCGGTCAGTTTTCGGGCGTAATGAAACTGACACTCGGGGCATCCATGCTTGAGAAATTTATCTTGAGAGCCGGCTCCCATGCCCACTGCACTGCCTCAATTGACGACCCCGCGACTGCTGTTGCGCGCCCTGCAAATGCATCAGGCGCAGGTGCTTTTCACGCTTGCCAACGGGCCGAAAATTGCCGACAACACGGCGAACATTCCATCGCCCTACACCTTGGAAACCGCCCAGGATTTTATTGCCGGGGCCGCCGACAAGTACCGCACCGGTGAACTGCTGAACCTGGGGATGCATGTGCGCAGCACTGACGAATTGGTCGGCATGGTCAGCCTGCGCATCAACGCTCGCCATCACTATGGGCACTTGGGTGGCTGGGTGGCGGCGCACTGCCGTAACCAGGGATATGCGGCTGAAGCGGCGAGCGCGGTGATGGACTTCGGGTTCGAGGCGCTAGGGTTGCAGCGCGTGGGCAGCCAGTGTTTCGCGCGCAACAAGGAATCGGCGCGGGTCATGGAAAAGATCGGCCTGCGTTATGAAGGCTGCATGCGCCAGGCGTTTTTAAAGAACGGCGTGTATGAGGACTTGCTCGGGTTTGCCACCGTGCGCGACGACTGGGAGCGCTGCCTGTGAGCGGCGAAGTGGACCACGGCCGGCGCCGGGTCCTTGGCGGGCTGGCGGTCGCTACCGCGTTTTCGATTCTCAGCCCGTTTGCGCGCAGTGCCGGGGTGGATTATCCGTTCACCCTTGGCGTGGCTTCCGGTGACCCGTTGCCAGATGGCTTTGTGATCTGGACGCGCCTGGCGCCGTTGTTCAACGCCGCGGATGGCCGTGGCGGCCTGAGTCGCTCGGTGCCGCTGCGTTGGCGGGTGGCCAGCGATGCGGCGATGACGCGCATTGTGAAGCAGGGCGAAGTACTGGCGACGCCGCGTTTCGCTCACGCAGTGCATGTCGAAGTGGCGGGGCTGGCGGCGGATCGGCCGTATTGGTACCAGTTTGAAGGGCTCGGTGCGCAGAGCCCGGTGGGCCAGTCGCGCACGATGCCGCCGCTGCAGGCCATGGCCTCGGCCCGGCTGGGGTTTGTGTCCTGCTCGCACTGGGAACGTGGCTATTTCAGCGCCTACCGACACCTTGCCGCCGAGCAGCCGGACCTGGTGTTTTTCCTCGGTGATTACATCTACGACAGTTCCTATGCTGCGGAGTCGGGCAAGGTGTTTCGTTCGCACGGCAGCGGCAATGCGCAAAGCCTGAGTGATTACCGCAACCGCTACGCACTGTACAAGACTGATCCAGACCTGCAGGCCCTGCACGCCGCGGCTCCCGGCGTCGTAACCTGGGACGACCACGAAGTACAGAATGACTACGCCAACCGCTGGTCCCAGGACCCGAAGGTGGCGGTGGCGCAGTTTCTCAAGCAACGGGCCGCGGCGTACCAGGCGTTTTATGAACACATGCCCCTGCGTGCCAGCAGCGTGCCGAAGGGGCCGGACATGCGCATCTACCGGCGCCTGGACTATGGGCGGCTCGCGCGTTTTCATGTGCTCGACGGTCGCCAGTACCGTTCCGAGCAACCCTGCATCGCGGCCAATGGCAGCCACCAAGGGCATATTGTCACCACCCCTTGCAGCGACCTGCGTGACCCTGGCCGCACGTTGCTCGGCTGGCAACAAGAGTCTTGGCTGGACCAGGGGTTTGCCCAGTCCAGTGCGCAGTGGAATGTCATCGCCCAGGATTTGCTGGTGGCGCCGCTGATGCAGCGTGACTTGACCAACCATAAGCTTGGCCGCTGGACCGATGGCTGGGATGGCTACATGGCGAACCGCTCACGGATGCTGGCGTCGATCGTGCGCAATCGCGTGAAGAACCCGGTGTTCTGGGGAGGGGATATACATTCGTTCTGGGCCACCGACCTGCATCTCGACGCCGACAGGCCAGACTCGGCGGTGGTCGCCACCGAGTTCGTCGGCTCGTCGGTCACCTCAGATGGCCCTCCCTACGACGCGTTCATGAAGATCATGCCGCTCAACCCCCATGTGAAGTTTTTCGACAGTCGCCAGCGTGGGTATGTGTCGGTGGAGTTGGCGGCCAACACCATGTTGACGAATTTTCGTGCGATCAGCGACCCGCGTGACCCGGCGGCGACGGTGTCGACGTTGAAGTCGTTCATCAATGAATCGGGCCAGCCGAGCGTGGCCCTGTAGGAGCGAGCTTGCTCGCGAAAAACCAAAGGGCGCCGATGGGAATCAGGTGCCCCGCGTTATCGTTAACGGTCTTCGTGAGCAAGCTCGCTCCTACAGTGTCAGGGTATCAGCGAGGCTGTAGCGCACCGAGAGCGCGCCTTTTTTCTCCGACAACGCCAGGATCGTTACCTGGCCCAGTTCGCTCAACGCTTGAACATGCGTACCGCCACAGGCGTACGCCGGTAATTCGCCGAAGCCGACTTCGCGGGTGCCGTCTTCCAGCGTCATATGGCGGGAATAGTCGGCGGCGATCCATGTGTTGACCCACTGCTGGAGCGCCTGCGCATCCATGTCTTGCGCGGTCTCGCCACGGATAAAAGTGATCTTGCCTTCGCCGGGCCAATGGTGGGCCTTGATCGGCATCCAGCCCAGGCGTTCGCCGGCATTGCCGATCAAGTGCCCCGCCGAATGCAGACGCGTATGCAAGGCGCGCCGCTGTGCGTCGACTCGTGCAACGACGAGGCCGGGCTCCAGAGGTCGGTCGACGTAGTGCACCACCTGTTCGGCTTCCTGCATGACTCGCAGCACCTGGCTGTCGCCGAGCCAGCCGGTGTCGGACGGCTGGCCTCCGCCTTGAGGATGGAAAATGGTCGACTGCACAATCACGGCGAATTGCTCTTCGTACGGGGTGCAACTGAGCACTTCCAGCTCGGCCGTCAGGTGGTCGTGGGTAAAAAACAGGCGCTCGGTCATCATCTACATCCGCATCAGGGTTCTGTGGGCAGTATAAATAGTGCGCAGATGGGTGATAATCCGCTCAATTATCAATGGACCTGTGCGTCATGAGCATCAATCTTCCTTTGCCGCTATTGGGTGAAATGGCGATTTTCGTCAAGGTCGTGGAAACCGGCAGCTTCTCCGAAGCGGCGCGGCAACTCAGCGTTTCACCTTCGGCGGTGAGCCGCAGCATCTCGCGCCTGGAACAAGCCCTGGCCACGCGCCTGCTGCAACGCACCACGCGCAAGCTGCGCCTGAGCGAGGGCGGCGAGGAGGTATTCAAGCGTTGCCAGGAGATGGTCAATGCGGCGCGCTCGGTGATGGAAATCAGTGGGCAATTTACCCATGAAGCCGAGGGCCTGGTGCGGGTCAGTGTACCCAAGGCGGTGGGGCGATTCGTGGTGCACCCGCATATGCCGGAATTTTTGCGGCGCTATCCCAAGGTGGATGTGCAATTGATCCTGGAAGACAGGCATGTGGATTTGATCGACGACAACGTCGACTTGAGCATCCGCATCACCGACAGCCCACCGCCAGGTTTGGTCGGGCGCCAACTGTTGCCCATCGAACATTTGCTGTGCGCGACGCCGCAGTACCTGGCCGAGCACGGTACACCGAGCCATCCCCATGATCTGCTCGGGCACAGTTGCATCTATCTGGGTGAGACAGCGGGAGATTCACGCTGGAAGTTTCGCCAGGCTGGCAAGGCGGTAACGGTCGGCGTACGCGGCCGGTATGCGGCGAACCACACCGGGGTGCGACTGGAGGCTGCGTTGCAGCATGTCGGGATTGCCAGCTTGCCGTATTTCACCGCGCGGCACGCATTGGAAGCAGGAGATTTGGTGCAGGTGTTGCCGGGGTGGGATTTTATTGCGTCGTACCATGGCGAGGCGTGGTTGCTGCATTCGCCCACACGTTACCTGCCGCCGAAGTTGCGGGTGTTTATCGATTATCTGGTGGAGTGCATGGCCAGGGAGCCCACGCTGCGCCGACGGTAGGAGCGCGGTTGCTCGTTCCCACGCTCTGCGTGGGAATGCCACCTGGACGCTCCGCGTCCTGCCTTTATGCCTGTGCACGGGTGACGCAGAGCGTCACAGGATAGGTTCCCACGCAGAGCGTAGGAACGAGCATAGTTGTCAGTGCTTGCTCTGGTCCTGAGGCATCGCCAGCAGCTGTTTTTCCTGGTTCCAGTCGAACGGTTCGTCGTTCTGTTCGGCTTCATAGCGACGTTCTTCCAGGGCCTGGTACAGGTCCAGTTCTTCGTCGGGCATGAAGTGCAGGCAGTCGCCACCAAAGAACCACAGCAGGTCACGGGGCACCAGGTGGGCGATTTGCGGGTAGCGCAGGATGACCTGGCTCATCAGGTCCTGGCCCAGGTACTGGCTTTCGATCGGGTCGATTGGCAACAGGGCGCGCAGTTCGTCGAAACGCTCCAGGAACAGCGAGTGGCTTTCCTCGGGTACCTGTTCGGCTTCGCCGACGGCAACCAGGATGCTGCGCAAGTGGTCGAGCAAGACAAGATGATCGGCAACGACGTTGGACACGAGATAAGGCCTCTAAAGCAAAAACGGGCGCGGGAGTATAAGCCTCTCGCGCCCGTTTTTATATGACCGCCCGACTCAGCGGACTTTACCTTCTGCCTGCATCAGCTCTTCCTTGCTGAAATCATCCACGTCGATCACCTTGCGTCGCGCAGCCTCGGCATCGCGCAAGGTTTGTGCCTCGGCCGGTTGCAGCACGCCGGCCTGCAGGGCTGCGTCGATGGCATGCTCGCCGGCAGCCGGCTTGACCTGGCCGCTTTTGAGCGCGCTGTGGAGTTTTTTCTGCAAGGGGTGACTGGCACCGAGCAGGTCGTAGGCATGTTGCAGGGCGCCCACGGGATCTTCTGCTGATTGCGGGCGATAACAGCCGGCCAGCAATTCTTCCAGGGTCGGGTCGCCTTTGGCGCGGCCGATCACGGCTGCCACTTCGGCATCCAGAGCGTCGGACGGCCCGGTATGACGACGCCCGAACGGGAACACGATCACCCGCAACAGGCAGCCCAGCACCTTGTTCGGAAAGTTGCTCAGCAGCTCATCCAATGCGCGTTCCGATTCGCCCAGGCTTTCTTCCATGGCCCAGGCAAACAGCGGCTCCAGATGGTCCGGCGAGTCCAGGTCGTGATAACGCTTGAGCGCCGCCGACGCCAGGTACATGTGGCTGAGCACATCACCCAGGCGAGCGGACAAGCGTTCGCGGCGCTTGAGCTCGCCACCCAGCAACATCATGCTCAGGTCGGCCAGCAGGGCAAACGCAGCCGCCTGGCGGTTCAGGGCACGGAAGTAGCCCTGGCTCAAACGGTTGCCCGGGGCTTTTTCGAAGTGCCCGAAGCCCAGGTTCAGCACCAGGGTGCTGGCGGCGTTGCTGACGGCGAAGCCGATGTGTTGCATCAGCAGGCCGTCGAATTCCTTCAACGCCTGGTCATGGTCTTCGCGGCCGGCCAGGGCCATTTCCTTGAGCACGAAGGGGTGGCAGCGAATCGCGCCCTGGCCGAAGATCATCAGGTTACGCGAAAGGATATTTGCGCCTTCCACGGTGATGAAGATCGGTGCGCCCTGCCAGTTGCGGCCCAGGTAGTTGTTGGGGCCCATGATGATGCCCTTGCCGCCGTGCACGTCCATGGCGTGGCTGATGCACTCACGGCCGCGTTCGGTCAGGTGATACTTGAGGATCGCCGACAACACCGACGGCTTCTCGCCCAGGTCCACGGCGTTGGCGGTGAGCATGCGCGCGCTGTCCATCAGCCAGGCGTTGCCACCGATGCGTGCCAGGGCTTCCTGGATGCCTTCGAAGGCCGACAGCGGTACGTTGAACTGTTCGCGCACCTGGGCGTATTGCCCGGTCACCAGGCTGGTGAACTTGGCGGCGCCGGTGCCGACGGCGGGCAGCGAGATCGAACGGCCGACCGACAGGCAGTTCATCAGCATCATCCAGCCCTTGCCGAGCATTTCCTGGCCACCAATCAGGTATTCCAGGGGGATGAACACATCCTTGCCGGAGTTGGGGCCGTTCATGAAAGCGGCGCCAAGCGGCAGGTGACGACGGCCGATTTCCACGCCAGGGGTGTCGGTAGGAATCAACGCGAGGCTGATGCCCAGGTCTTCTTCTTCACCCAGCAGGTGGTCTGGGTCATGAGCCTTGAAGGCCAGGCCGAGCAAGGTCGCGACGGGGCCGAGGGTGATGTAGCGCTTTTCCCAGTTCAGGCGCAGGCCGAGGGTTTCCTTGCCTTCCCATTCGCCTTTGCAGATCACGCCGGTGTCGGGCATGGCGCCCGCATCGGAGCCGGCCAGCGGGCCGGTGAGGGCGAAGCACGGGATGTCGTCGCCACGGGCCAGGCGCGGCAGGTAATGATTGCGCTGTTCCTCGGTGCCGTAGTGCAGCAGCAGTTCGGCGGGGCCGAGTGAGTTGGGGACCATCACGGTGGAGGCCAGGTCACCACTGCGGGTCGCGAGCTTCATGGCGACCTGGGAGTGAGCATAGGCGGAGAAGCCCTTGCCACCGTACTCCTTGGGAATGATCAGGGCGAAGAAGCCATGGGTCTTGATGTGTTCCCAGGCTTGCGGCGGCAGGTCCATGGCCTGGCCGATTTCCCAGTCGCTGACCATGGCGCAGAGTTCTTCGGTGGGGCCGTCGATGAACGCCTGCTCTTCCTCGGTCAATTGCGCCTTGGGGTAGGCCAGCAATTTGTCCCAGTCCGGGCGGCCACTGAACAGCTCGCCGTCCCACCACACGGTACCGGCATCAATCGCATCGCGCTCGGTCTCGGACATCGGCGGCAGCACTTTCTGGAACCAGCTCAACAGCGGCTTGGTGAAGTATTGGCGGCGCAGGTCAGGCAGCAACAAAGGCGCGGCCACCACGGCCAGGAGTACCCAGAGGATCAGCAGCAGCCAACCCGGTGCGTGGCTCCAGGCGCCCATCGCCAGCAGGTAGACGGCGACCACGCCCAGGGCGGGCAGGGGGGCAGTACGGCGGTGTGCCAGGTAGGCAATGCCGACCACCAGCACCAGTATCCACAACAACAGCATATTCAATCCTCCGTGAACCAGGGGCGAAACCACCAGGGAGCTTAGTCGGCATCCGAACAAGCCGGGTGATCAGGGTGTAACAAGGTGTACTGGGCAACCCATCAGCCGGCGCCGGCATTTGGCCGAATCGTCGTTATCTCTCTGGCAGGCCTGGTGGTTAAACTCCAGGCTCCCCTCGGAGATCAAGCTCATGAATACGTACTTGAGTCCCAGCCGCTTCATCGATAGTGACCACCCTGTGGTGGTGGAGTTCGCCGAGAAACATCGCGGAACCCGCCCGGATTTAAGTGACCAGGCAGTCAGTCTTTACTACGCCGTGCGCGAGGCCATTCGCTACAACCCCTATACCTTCAGCCGTGACCCCAACACCTTGAGCGCCAGCTTCGCCCTGGCGGCCGGCGAAAGCTACTGTGTGCCCAAAGCTACGTTGCTCGCCGCTTGCGCGCGCCACTGCGGCATTCCCGCACGCATTGGCCTGGCGGACGTGCGCAACCACCTGTCCACACCGCGACTGCTCGCTCTGCTCAAAAGTGACGTGTTCGCCATGCACGGTTATACCGAGCTTTACCTGAACGGCCGCTGGGTCAAGGCCACTCCGGCGTTCAACCAGCAACTGTGCGAAGTGTTCGACGTGCCGCCGTTGGAATTCGATGGGCTGCACGACAGCGTGTTCCACGCGTTCAATCGCCAGGGCCAGCGTTCTATGGAGTACGTGGTGGACCACGGGCAATTTGCTGACGTGCCCGAAGCATTTTTCTTCGGGCATATCCGCCAGTGCTACCCGCACCTGTTTGGCGACGATGCGCCCACCTTGCTCGGCGATATGCAGGGCGATTTAAGCCGCGGCTGAACCGGCGTATGCTGCTGCGTTCATCAAGCCATGTTCATCAACGATAAGGCGCGGTCATGCTGAAGATCTGGGGTCGTAAAAATTCATCAAACGTCAGGAAAGCACTGTGGTGCGCCGAGGAACTCGGCCTGGACTATGAAGCAATTGATGCGGGCGGGGCTTTTGGTGTGGTCGATACCCCGCAATACCGGGCCATGAACCCCAATGGCCGGGTGCCGGTGATCGAAGATGGCGACTTTGTGCTATGGGAATCCAACACCATCGTGCGTTACCTGTGCGCCAAGCAGGCATCGGACTTTTACCCCAGCGACCTGCAAGCCCGGGCCAACGCCGAAAAGTGGATGGACTGGACCACTTCCACGCTCGCCGATCCGTTCAAAGCGGTGTTCTGGGGCATCGTGCGCACCCCGGCTGACCAGCAAAACTGGGACAGCATCAATGCCGGGCGCCAAGCCTGTATCGACGCGCTCAAAACCGTCGAACAAGCCCTCGCCGAGCAACCCTACCTGTCCGGCCAGGCGTTCGGCATGGGCGATATTCCCTTGGGCTGCTTCATCTACGCCTGGTTCGAGATGCCCATCGAACGCCCTGCCATGCCCCATCTGGAGGCCTGGTACCAGCGCTTGCAACAGCGCCCGGCCTACCGCAAGGCGGTGATGACCGCGTTGACTTAATACACACTATTAATACGGGTGACTGTACTTGTGCGGCATGGGCACGCACCATGCTCGCACTGCATCGCAGGTTGAACTACCTGCGGTGTGCCTTTATCTATTCTTTCTATTCCCTTCTTTGGTGCGTACTTCCATATGAGTTCCGCTCTGTCCATCCGGCAGCTAACCAAAACCTACGGCAACGGTTTCCAGGCCCTGAGTGGTATCGATCTGGACGTTGCCGAAGGTGACTTCTTCGCCTTGCTCGGCCCCAACGGTGCCGGCAAATCCACCACCATCGGCATTCTCTCCACCCTGGTCAACAAGACCAGCGGCACGGTGAACATCTTCGGCCACGACCTGGACAAATCCCCGGCAGCGCTCAAGCGCTCCATTGGCGTGGTGCCCCAGGAATTCAATTTCAACCAGTTCGAAAAGACCTTCGACATTGTCGTGACCCAGGCCGGCTACTACGGCATTCCGGCGAAAGTCGCCAAGGAACGCGCCGAGCAGTACCTGACTCAACTGGGCCTGTGGGACAAGCGTGACGTACCTTCGCGCTCGCTGTCCGGTGGCATGAAGCGACGCCTGATGATCGCCCGCGCGCTGGTGCATGAGCCGCGCCTGTTGATCCTCGACGAACCTACCGCCGGCGTGGACATCGAGCTGCGCCGCTCGATGTGGACCTTCCTCACCGAACTGAACGAGAAGGGCATCACCATCATCCTCACCACCCACTACCTGGAAGAGGCTGAGCAGTTGTGCCGCAACATCGGCATCATCGACCACGGCACCATTGTCGAGAACACCAGCATGCGCAACCTGCTGGGCCAGTTGCATGTGGAAACCTTCCTGCTCGACCTGAAGAACAACCTGTCGGTGGCGCCGCAGTTGCTCGGCTACCCAAGCCGGCTGGTGGACAGCCACACCCTGGAGGTGCAGGTGGACAAAGCCATGGGCATCACCGCGCTGTTCACCCAGCTGGCGACTCAGAACATCGAAGTGTTGAGCCTGCGTAACAAAACCAATCGCCTTGAGGAGTTGTTCGTGTCCCTGGTGGAGAAAAATCTGGCGAAGGTGGCGGTATGAGTTCCGAACTGCAACCCAACCTTGTCGCGCTGCAAACCATTGTCTATCGCGAAGTGAAGCGCTTTACCCGGATCTGGCCGCAGACCCTGCTGCCGCCGGCGATCACCATGGTCCTGTACTTTGTGATCTTCGGTAACCTGATCGGCCGGCAAATCGGCGACATGGGTGGTTTCACCTACATGGAATACATCGTGCCGGGCCTGATCATGATGTCGGTGATCACTAACTCCTACGGCAACGTGGTGTCGAGTTTCTTTGGCAGCAAGTTCCAGCGCTCCATCGAAGAGCTGATGGTCTCGCCGGTGTCACCGCACACCATCCTCATCGGCTACACCCTGGGCGGCGTGTTGCGTGGCCTGATGGTGGGGGTGATCGTGACGCTGCTGTCGCTGTTCTTTACCCACCTGCAGGTGCATCACCTGGGGGTCACCATTCTGGTGGTCGTGCTGACGGCGACGATCTTCTCGCTGCTAGGCTTTATCAACGCCGTGTTCGCACGCAACTTCGATGATATTTCCATCATCCCGACCTTCGTGCTCACGCCGCTGACCTACCTGGGCGGGGTGTTTTACTCCATCACCTTGCTGCCGCCGTTCTGGCAGACGGTGTCCCTGGCCAACCCGGTACTGCACATGGTCAACGCCTTCCGCTACGGCATTCTGGGCGTGTCGGATATCAAGATCAGTGTGGCGATCACCTTTATGATCGTTGCGACCGTGGTGCTGTATATCGGTTGTGCGCGGTTGCTGGTGAGTGGGCGTGGGATGCGTACATGATGTGGGATTGGAAATAACAAAACGGCCTCATCAGAGGCCGTTTTTTATTGGATGCACACAGAACAAATGTGGGAGCTGGCTTGCCTGCGATGGTATCGACTTCGCTTGACGGGTGTACCGAGGTGTCTGCATCGCAGGCAAGCCAGCTCCCACATTTTGTGTCGGCGCACGCGCTTCAGTTTTTTAGTGCCAGCTCGATCAGGGCATGCAGTTCTTCTACCGCCAAAGGCTCTGCCGAAAACAGAATACGAAACACCGTCGGTGCGGCGAGCAGGTTGATCAGATGGTCAACGCTCGGCGGCTGTTCCTGCGGGTAGCGGTCAACAATCACCTGCAACTGCCCACTCAGGATGCTCACGCAATACCCTGGCGTCGGGCTGCTTTGCACGTCGCGCATCATGTTGCGGCCTACGTCCGAACTCATCTCATCCAGGTATTGCTCGGCCCAGGCTTGCAGGTCGCCACGCAGGCTGCCGGTGTTGGCCGGTTCGGTATCGGGGCGCATACGGGCCAGGGCGACGTCGGCGAGCAGTACTGACAGATCGCCCCAGCGCCGGTAAATGGTCGACGGCGTGACGCCTGCACATGCCGCAATCATCGGCACGGTGACGCTGGAACGCTCATGGGCCTCCAGCAATTCGCGCACCGCCCTGTGGACGGATTCTTGTACCCGGGCACTGCGGCCCCCCGGGCGGAGGCCTTCTTTGATCGCCATGGGCAAGACCTTAACACAAAGAATTTGCTTTAAGCGCCAGCGAATAGCACACTGCATAAAAGCAAAATATTAGCTTTAGCGGAGCGTGCCTATGTCCAGTGTCATCTCTCAGCGGTCCAGCCTGGCGTTTCTAGTGATCATGGTGCTGACCTTTCTCGCCGCCTCCAGCGCGCCGACGCCGTTGTACCAGGTGTATCAAGACCACCTGCATTTTTCGGCGGCCATGCTCACCGCCATCTTCGGTGTCTATGCCGTGAGCCTGCTGGCGGCCCTGCTGACGGTGGGGTCGCTCTCGGATTACCTGGGGCGCAAGCCGGTGATCTTCGTCGCGCTGCTGCTCAATAGTGTGGCGATGCTGCTGTTTATCAACGCGGACAGCACCGCCTGCCTGCTGGCCGCCCGCGCGCTGCAGGGCTTCGCGACTGGCACTGCCACAGCGGTATTGAGTGCGACGCTGCTCGATACCGACCGCGTCCGCGGCCCGATGCTCAACAGCCTTGCACCGATGCTCGGCATGGCCAGTGGCGGCCTGGGCAGCGGGCTGCTGGTGGAGTTCGCACCGTGGCCAACCCAATTGATCTACTACACCCTGCTGGGCTTGATGGTGTTGCAGGCTCTGTATGTGTGGCGCCTGCCTGAAACGGTCAGTCGCATACCCGGCGCCTTGAAGTCCCTGGCGCCAACCCTGCATGTGCCGCCGCAGGCGCGCCGCGCGTTGTGGCTGGCGATGCCATTGAATGTGGCCGTGTGGGCGCTGGGTGGGTTCTTTTCCTCGTTGGCACCGTCGTTGGTGGGTGTCGCCACCGGGTCGACCTCGCACTTGATCGGCGGCGGGCTGGTGGCGGTGGTGACCTTGAGCGGCGCGGTGATGATCTACAGCCTGCGCAACCACGCGGCTGACAGGGTCATGCGCGTGTCGGCTGCACTGCTGGCCGTGGGCGTGGGGTTGCTGCTGGTTGCCGTAAACATCGCCAGCCTGTGGCTGTTCTTTGTCGCCAGTGTGATCGCAGGCCTGGGCTTCGGCGGCGGCTTCATGGGCAGTGTGCGCAGCATCGTGGGCCTGGCGTTGCCCCATGAGCGGGCGGGCCTGATGTCGGCGTTCTATGTATTGAGCTACCTGGCGTTCTGCGTGCCGGCGTTGTTGGCGGGTAACCTGAGCCGCGTCTTTGGGCTGATCGCGACCACGGACGGCTACGGTGCGGTGCTTATCTTGCTGTCTCTCGGCGCGCTTGTTGGGTTGTTGTGGCGGGGCAAGGCGGAGGGAAGGGGCAGGGGCTGGTTACGAATATTATTTTTTTTTTTTTCACCACTCCCAGCCCCCGAGACCACAGGACAAAAAACGTATGTCGTCTTTTTCTTTTAAAAAAAAAAAACAAACAGACACAACAACCTACCCATCCGTTACTCTCTCTTCTCTAATA